>JABMRT010000193.1 GCA_013202295.1 Candidatus Zhuqueibacterota bacterium | reverse complement strand
TATCTGAATTGATCTGTCCCGATTTTTCACCAGCCTCAATCATGGCGGCCGCAATGCGCTCTTTAACGCTACCCAGCGGATTGAAAGATTCCAATTTCGCCAGCACCTGGCCCGGCAATCCTTCATTTATTTTATTAATGCGTACCATGGGTGTGTGCCCGATGGTTTCTACCATATTATTAAAGAGTCGGCTCATGTTCCTTCTCCTTATTCAAAAATGTTATGCCTTGGACAGCGCTTGATCGATGTCTGCGAGAATGTCATTTACATGTTCCAAACCAATCGAAAGCCGGATGAGTTCGGGTGTGAGTCCACTTTCGCGTTGCTGTTCTTCCGAGAGCTGGGAGTGGGATGTGCTTGCCGGGTGGAGAGCAAGACTTTTCGCATCACCGACATTGGCCAGATGCGAGATCAGTGTCAGGTTGTTAATGAACTTTTCCCCGGCTGCCTTTCCTCCCTTGATACCAAAGACGACCATGCCTCCAAAACCTTTGGTTAAATATTTACTGGCCACGGGATAGGCGGGATCGCCCTTTAGACCTGGATACCGTACCCAATCTACTTTTGGATGTTTCGCCAGATGTTCTACAACAGCCAGGGCATTGCTGCAGTGCCTCTCCATGCGCAGCGGCAAGGTCTCGATCCCCTGAAGAAATATCCACGCATTATCCGGAGACATACAGGCACCCAGATTCCTCAATGGAACCGTACGCAGTCGCAGTGCAAACGCGATGGAGGCGAGTGCCTCAGGCAGATCATGGGCCCACCTTAATCCATGGTAATTTGGATCTGGTTCGTTATAAAGGTCGAATTTACTATCTTTCCAGTTAAATTTTCCTGAATCCGTCACGATACCGCCGATGGCCGTTCCATGACCTCCGAGCCATTTTGTCAAAGAGTTGATCACAATATCCGCTCCATGATCAATCGGACGCATAAGATAGGGCGTGGTAAATGTTGAATCCACGACCAGTGGTAATCCGTGGTTGTGCGCAATTTTTGCCACTGCTTCGACATCAGTAAAATCCAACACCGGATTTCCAATGGTTTCAATATAAACGGCGCGGGTTTTTTCCGTAATTGCTTTCTCAAAATATTTCGGATCACCAGGATTGACAAATTTCACAGTGATGCCAAATTGGGGAAGAATGGCATCGAACATGGTGTAGGAGCCGCCGTACAGATTGTTGGCCGAAACGATTTCATCTCCCGCTGATGCCAGGTTGATGATCGTATTGAAAATTGCTGCTGTTCCGGATGCCAAGGCCACAGAAGCTGCTCCGCCTTCCAGAAGTGAAACTCTTTTTTCAAGTACATCATGAGTGGGATTCATGAGTCGTGTATAGATATTACCCAATTCCTTTAATGCGAAAAGATTGGCTGCATGTTCTGTGTCTTTAAAAAGATATGAGCTTGTTCTGTGAACCGGCACACCTCTTGAGAGGGTTTCTGAATCGACTGTCTGCCCACCGTGAAGGGCCAAGGTTTCGAATGAGTATGTCTTGGACATGGTGTTCTCCTTGTTTATGCACTATATGTGATAGGAGTATTCTGTTCGTTGTTCCTGTAATTCGCGTGTACGAACCATGATTTGGTCGAAAGTGACCGTATCTACGATATCGGAAATTACTTCGGTCACTTGCACCCAAACCTCCCTAAATGCACAGCGTCCCTCCTCGGCGCACCCGGATGGCTGATTCTTAACGCCGCAGGAAATCGGTTCAATGGGACCTTCGATTAATCGGATTATTTCGCCTAATGTGATGTTCTCGGGTCGTTTCGCCAAAAAAAAGCCGCCGCCCTTGCCAGCCCGGCTATGGACATAACCGGCCTTCTTCAGACTCAACATGATCTGCTCGAGAAAAGGCAAGGGAATGTCTTGCCTTCGCGAGATAATCGAAAGCGGTACGATTTCGTCATTTTGTGAATTCATAGACAGATCCAGAATGGCTTTAAGCGCGTAATCGCCTTTAAAAGTTATTTTCAAAATTAAAACCTTTATAAATATGATTAACTTAGTCATAAATTAAATAAATACAAAAGAAATGTCAAGGGATTTATGTCCATATCTAATTTATAAAAAAGGAGGGTATGTTTTAACGAATTAGTTGGAAGGGTTCTTCTTTTTCAATTTTTTAAGGAGATCGTTAATTTTATCGCGGAAATTCGCTGCGTCTTCATAGCGCTCTTCTTTCACAGCGCGTTGCAGCTCCACCCGAAGTGTCTTCAGTTCTTCCTCATTCATTTCCGGTTCTACACTTTCCATTTCCTCTGAAATAGCCGCTTTTTTCATGACTTTTTCATCAACAAATATGGGAGCGTCCGTTCTCAACGCAATGGCGATCGCATCACTGGGTCTTGCGTCAATTTCCTGATTTGAACCATTGTCTTTGAAATCAATCGTTGCGAAATAAGTGTTGTCCTTTAAATCATTCACGACCACCTTGGCGATCTTAACCTTTAACGCCTCCAGAACATTCTTAATTAAATCGTGCGTCATGGGGCGCGGCGGTGTGACTTGTTCCATTTGAAGTGCAATGGCCTGGGCTTCTGCCGGCCCCACAACTATAGGGAGCCAACGGTTGTTTTTTTCATCCCGAAGGATGACGACAAAGCGGTTGCTGGATGTGTCTAATGTGACTCGCTCAACATGTACTGCAATATCCATTAAGTCTCCAAATCGCTCATCTATTTATCTCTTTTTTACCCTTCAACCAAGATAAGAGATATTGCCGGATAAAATCAAGTTTTATTTTCTCCTGCCGGGATTGTTTCGGTTTAAAGTCAATGTTTACGCAATAGTGTGATTTAAATATATTCTCACGGATGTTCGCATGTTTTTCATTTTTCTGTAATTGTCGTATCAGATCTTTAATCTGTTGTCTACTTGTATTTCCCTCTGCCGGGCAGAGCTTCGTCAGAGACGGGAAACCAGATTCCCTGCTGAATGATTTAAGCAATCCTTCATCGACATATGCGAACGGTCGAATGATGTGTTTTGATCCTTCAAATACCTCCTGAACGGGATTCATTGAACCGATCGTCCGGCCATACAGGATATTCATCAGCAAGGTTTCAATGATGTCATCTTTATGATGCCCGTAAGCAATTGTAGTGCATCGGTTCCGATGCGCGATTTCATATATATTTTTCCGGCGATGATGAGAGCAAATAAAACATGGATTCTTCCGTGTATCGGGATCAAATGCCAGTTTACTGATTTGTGTATGTTCGATTTCGTAATCGATCCCCAACTCTTTAAAATATTCAGCTAACCGTTCAGAATTGCGGGGTGAAGACTCATCAAATCCAAGATCGATATGTGCTGCGATCAAGGTGAATGGGTGTTTGAACTGAACCAATCCATCTTGTAGAATTTTGAGCAGGCTCATACTGTCCGCGCCCCCGGAGATGCCGATGAGTACGCGATCACCCGGATTGATCATTCCATAATCCAGGATGGCCTTTTCAGTCAGCGTTCTGATTTTTCTATGGAGTCTGGTCATGAATTTCCAAAAGGTTCAGTAGTGCGGGAGTCACATGGGTCAGATCGCTAATTTGTTGCGCAAGGTCCATTTTCTTCAGCCCCCAGGCAAGTGTCATGGCCGGATTTCGGGTGTGGCTTTTTGTGGAAAGATCCTCGATGTTGCCATGGTCACTTGTTACAATAACCAATGTGTCTAAGAGATTCACTTCAGACAGAATGCTATTTATAAAGGTATCCAGCTTTTGAATTTCTTGTTTGGCTTGATTCAGATCCTGTTTGTGCCCCACCCGATCTGTCATGAAGTATTCGAACAAGAGCAAATCGAATGAGCAGGATTGGCGGGCGACGATTTTTCCCGCTTCCTCTAAAGACAGGATGGGAATGTCGAATCCCTTTTCCCTCAAAAAATCACCGGTGATATCATGATAGATTGATTTGGATTGTGCGATATCCTCAGGTCGATGAAAATCCAGGCCGGCGGCCAAGGTTGCGCACGTGGTTGCGGATAGCCGCCATTTGGTCGTTTCCGGCAGGTCAAAAAAGGGATCGCGGAAAGCATTCAGAAAATCGCAAGTCCCTCCATTTTCCTTTACAGTTTTTAGAATCGAGTGTGTTTTGAGAATATCCCGAAGTGGCTGATTTGGAAATCCAAACAAATGCCGTCCTAAAATCCTGGATGCGTTTTGGCCTGTCAGCACTGCCACCTGACCGGTGGCGCTTTGTGGCAAGCCGGGAATGCCCAGTGTTGCGTCGACCGCGATCAGTTCCGATTCAGTGTCTGATTTGATAAAAGCGTTGTTATCCAGATAGCAGGCCAGATGGAGCAGATCGTTCTGAACACAGGGATTTATATCCGGATTTGATGTACCAAGGCCCAATCCATCCACAAATACCAGAATAATTTTCATTCATATCCTAGTTGTCTGAGAATTTGGGCATTTTTACGCCAATTGCTGCGCACCCGCACCGTGAGTTTAAGGTACACGGGACAATCCAGAAACAACTCAATTGCATATCTGGCAGAAGTGCCGACTTTTTTTAAAGCCAGTCCGCCTTTTCCGATCAGAATCCCTTTCTGAGATTCACGTTCCACTGTGATAACTGCTTCGATGGCTGTTTTTTTACCGGATTCCTCTTTGAAAGATTCCACATGAACTGCGGTTGAGTAGGGCACTTCATCCCGAAATTGAAAGAAAATCTTCTCACGAATCAGTTCCGCGACGAAGAAGCGTTCGGGTTCATTGCTCAGCATATCCGGGGGGTAGAATGGTTGGCCCACAGGCAGGGTGTCATGCAATTCTGAAACGAGCCGCTCAATGCCATCCTTTTGAAGCGCAGAAATGGGAATGATGGTTTGAAACCGATCGAGGCCCTGATATGCTGCAATGGCTGGCAACAGCTTTTCTTTTCGGGTCGTATCAATTTTGTTGATGACAAGTACTTTGGGAACAGAATAGCTTTCAATCAAATCGAGGACAAGCTGCTCATCCTCAACTTTCTTTTCGACTTCGGTCAGCATGATGATTATATCTGCGCTGCTAATTGCCTTTTTTACAGAATGGACCATCTTTTCCTGAAGCAGGTATTTGGGAGTCAGAATACCCGGTGTATCCAGAAGGACTGCCTGGAAATTCTCTCCGTTAAGGATGCCCAAAATCTGCTGACGTGTGGTTTGCGGCCGGGGGGTGACAATGGCCAGCTTCTCCTCCAACAGGGCATTCATAAGTGTGGATTTGCCGACATTGGGCCTGCCGACCAAAACCGCATATCCGGAATGGAAGGGGGCTTCTTTGTTTGATTCGGTAGTCATTAGTACAACCTTTTAATTTCAATGCCTTCATAATAATGTTTGAGAATATGACGATAGGATTTTCGTGATAGTGCCATGATGGCCGCCCCAGTTTGGCACATGCCCACACCGTGACCCCATCCCGCGCCTCTCAGAATGAAGGTGTCTGGAATTGTATCCAAACCCGTGACAGTCCTGACTGTAAAGCAGGAACTCCAGAGTGTGGTTTCAGACAGGGCGCGCCGGATATTCAGCTCCCCATTGATATAATGTTCTCCTTCTGTCCCGGAAATTCGCAAACGGATAATCCGGCCCGAGACGCCCCGCTCCTCCGAAATGAGACTCAGTACCTGCCCCACGTCAATGGATCGCTTCAGGAGTGCTTGCTGGACTTCATTTTGTGCAAGCTCCACATCCCATCTAAAATATTTCTTTGTATATTCCAGTGCTTTCGGTACGTTTCTTCGAACTGAATTGCAATACGCGGGAGGACTGTTTTCGATCCATTTTATCGCATTGTCTTCCACCGAAAGCGGGCCATATTTTTTCAGTGCATCTGGTCCGTCATATGCGCCGACAAGGTATGAATAAGGGCTTCCACCCCAGGCTTTGTCCACATCTTCTGTGTGTCCCCCGCAAACCGCACCAAAAATACTGTCACAGATTTTTCCATCTGACCACATGACCTGACCTGCGGTTTCTTTTACCGCGTGATCGGTTTTCGGGTTCCGTCGGGACAAACCGCTGTACACCTGACAGTGCACGGTGGCGCATACATCATAGGGATCGGCTTGATGTATGATGCCCCAACCTCCCAGAGCTTTTCCCCGCGCAGCAATGGCTTGTGCTTTTAATGCTTCGACCGGAAATCCCTCCGGCATTTCTGAGGGAACCACGCCTTGGACATAAATTTCGAGGGGGATGCGGTTGATCACGACAAGTTTGCCATCCAGGCCCAGCTCGAACTGAACGATTTCGGGATATTCCCGGTTCTCCAGATGCTCCCAGTGAAATCCCTCGCCAACGGGGATATCCATTAATGTAACAGACGCATTTTGAATGCTTAATAATTGCATGGATTGGACCGACTGCCCCGTTTCCAAATTTGTGAGCTGAATCATTCCTAATGCGTTCTTCACTTTTTGACGTGCGATTGTTGTGTGCTGTGCATCCCAGATATGATCTCTATATGTTTCTGCCTCTGATCGATTCTCGAAGCTGGCTTGAAGATATATGCGGTACAATCGATTGGGGGTGACCACACGGTTGCCCACCATGAGCGGGCGGCCGACCGGTCGAATTTCGGTTTTAAATCCTGCCAACTCCATTTCTTTGGCTTTGCGGCGGGCCAATCCCTTGTCAGAAAAAGTATGAGCTGAGAGCCTGTAGATAACACGTCCCGGTATGGATTGCACAACCTTTGCCCGCCATTTGGATTCTTTTTTACCATAAGTGATTGACCTGCCATCCGGACCGGTAATTGTGAAATCCCGATCTGCGGTGAATTCAATCCAATCGATATTGTCTAATAATCCCACCCTGATATCCGGACTTGTGCGCATCGGAATAGGAGGCGGCTGGATGGCGCATCCAGTTAAAAACAAGAGGACAAGTAAAAATGCTATTGAAAATTTTCTGGGTATCAATCCGGTGCCTTCCTGATCGGTTTAGTGTTTATCCGAACGACATGAATTGTGAAGAATATAACGGCAAGGGTTGTAAAATGCAAGGATGATATTCGTACATGATACTCGGAGTATCTGGATGTAATTTCCATGAACTCTTAAAAAAAGCCAGTTTAAATGGCAAGAGATTAAAGGCGAGGGATCCTTCAACCACTCCGAATTAAAATTAAAGAACCTGCTGCATAATGACGATGTCAAAATCCTGACCGAATTTACAACCGATGCGTTTCAGTCGACCGCATTCCTGAAATCCCATTTTCTCATGAAAACGCAAACTGGCTTCGTTCCCGGAAGAAATTTCAGCCAGAAGGTTCTTTATTTCCATCTTTTTCGCATCCTCGATTAATTCAAGAAGAAGGGCTTTTCCATGTCCCAACCCCGTATGCTCCGGCATGATGAAATAGGTGCAGACAGCGGTCTTTCGGAATGTCTGAAAGGGGTGATAGGGGCGAAGCCGGCCAAAGCCGACAATTTCCTGTTTGTCCGTTTCCAGCACATAAAAAGGATAGCCGCTCGAAGCGGCTATCAATTTATCACACTCTTTTTGACCAATACAATCTTCCGCAAAGGCTGCAAAACTGGTTTTGATGTAATAATTTAGTATGTCCAGAATGAACAACTTGTCCTCGTCCTCCAGGGGACGAATCCAAACGCTCATTGGATAAACTTGTCCAGGTTCAGATAGTATGCCAGCCCCACAGACACATTGAAGGCATTCATACTCAACGATGAGCCGATGGATCCATCTTGCTGAATTACCTGTCCGGATTTCCCGATTAAATTGCTATAAATATTATACTGCAATCCGATGTCAACTGCCAGATTCGGATTGATAAAATAAAGCGCGTCACATCCGATCTCGATTCCCAACACTGAAGTGGATAACCATCGATTTGGGGAAGAGCCATAATATGACTCAGTTCCTTCACCCAGGATAGAAGTGACCTGCGGATTGTTTTCTCCATACTCATTGTCCTCAACACGATCAATTAACGCGTTTTGAAGTTGAACGATCTCCCAGGTGAGACCAATATTTGGCAGGATTTGAATGCGCTCATTGTGATACATATTGAAGAGTGCAGAGAAAGTCGCTTTATGATATTGCAGGCGAATACCTTGTACGCTACCCAGATCTTCACCTTCAAGATATCGACGCAGGAACAGATCCTGCGGATCGGCCCAGGTGCCATCATGTCTGGAATATTGATAGGATGCGCGCAAACCCTCAATACGGGCTGCATTGTCACCGATTCCAGTTTGAAGCCACCCCTTGATTCCCACATGGGATTCAGTTTCAGGCACATAGAATGGTGCGGCATTCGAGGGCGCATCGGATTCACGGGCGATTTTTGTTCCATCAAAGTCGCCGCCCAAAGACGTATAGGGTAAGGCAATTCCCGCAGAAATGCATCGGGTTGTTTCGACGCCGCTCATGAGTGCAGGTGGCTTCACAATGTCTTCAAGTTGAAGGTTCGCACCTCGTCTTGTATTCAGTATCCGGCCTGCGGCTTTGCCATTGGCAAACTTTATAAGCTTTACTTGCCCGATTTCGACTAATCCATCTTCAGGGGTGAGCCGATAGACTTTAACCTTGTCCCCGACTTTGCCGATGCCTACGTCTGTATCGATCAGAACGTATCTGCCGGCAAATCTAATGACTCGGCCGTCTGCAAAACCAGCCTGGATTACACAGAAAACACAAAATACCAGTATCAACGAAATGAAACGGTTACGCATGATGTACCTCCATTTCAATAGCAACCTAAAAATCCATTTTATAGCCAAATTGCTTCGCATAATGAATATGCAACGGCTGACTTTTCTCTGAACATTCCGATGAATTTTATCAATTCAAGGAAGTAACATATAATAATTGAGAAATCCTGAAAGGAGGATAAGAACTTGCGTTCTGGCTACGACTATCCCCCTAAGAAAAGCAGCCCTTCCCGCTGTATATTTGTAATTGGTAAATTGTAATAAAAAAAACATTCAATTACAAGTAAAATTTAGCATTTGAGCTGTTTGGCATCCTGTCCAATTATCAGATATTAATCCTGACAGAATGTGAAATCCTGTCAGGATAATGAAAGTTGAATGATTTATTCCATTGCCTCAATTTCTTTTTCGACCAGCGAAACCAATTCGTCCAGCTGCTGAATGACAGCAAGTACAGGTTCGGGGGAGGACAGATCCACACCGGCTTTTTTGAGCTGGTTCACCGGGTAATCGTTTCCGCCTGATTTGAGTAGATC
The DNA here is from genome assembly GCA_013202295.1 of Candidatus Zhuqueibacterota bacterium. Classification (GTDB taxonomy): domain Bacteria; phylum Zhuqueibacterota; class QNDG01; order QNDG01; family JABMRT01; genus JABMRT01. The sequence goes on along the minus strand of JABMRT010000193.1, from coordinate 26,700 downwards.
AAGATAACGCTCCACCGCAGTTTGGCGATCCTTTTCGGGCGAATCCATGATTTGTTTGTAGATGAGTGCGGATGAGGCGTAACAGGTGGCGTACTGATAGACATAATAGGGTGTGTGGTAGAAATGAGAAATGCGCGCCCAGATCACTTTGTATAAGTCATCCATTGCCACAGCATCTCCATAGTAGGTTGTAAAGAGTGAATCCGTGATGGCACTCAGGGCATCTGATGTGACTGGTTGACCCGTTTCAACGAGTTGATGCGCCTGAAGCTCGTAATCCGCGAGCAGCGTCTGGAAATAAAATGTGCCGGTCAAGTTACTGATGGCCTGCTGCAGCAGTGCGATCCGTTCTTTTGGATCTTTGGTTTTCTCAAGGAGGTAATCCAATAAAAGTCTTTCATTGAACGTCGAAGCGACCTCCGCCACAAATATGGTGTAGTCGCTTGTGGCAAAGGGTTGGGTTTCATTTGCCAACTGGGTATGCATCGAATGGCCGAGCTCATGTGCCAGTGTAAACACATAATCCAGCGTTTCATTGTAGTTGAGCAGCATGTAGGGATGTACACCATAGACGCCTGCAGAATAGGCGCCCGGATATTTGCCCGTATTGGGAAAGACATCCAGCCAGCCGCCCTCAAGTGCTATCTTCTGCTTTTCCAAATAGGATTCACCCAGAGGTTTTACCGAAGCCTGAACCCATTTCATGGCCAACTCATAGGGATAGGTTTTGTCGATCTCCACAATGGGGATGGATCCATCATATAAGTGATAGTCCTCCAAATCCAGAACTTTCTTCCGGAGCCGTGCCCATCGTTTAAGCGGTTCGGTATTGGCCCGCACTGTCTTAACAAGATTCAAATAGACTTCAAGAGGGATGTTGTCCTCATCCAGTGCCGCCTCAAGCGTGGAGCCATAGTTACGGGCCTGTGTGCTTGCCCAGTCTTTCTGACATACGGAGTTATAAATAGCAGCATAGGTATACTTGTTTGCATCAAAAGTCTGATAATGATTCTCAAACGCCAGCTTTCGATCGGCTTGATTTCGATTGGTTGCGAGAATCTTGCCATAATTGGCACGCGTCAATTCCACTTCCTCACCCGATGCGAGTGTAACCTTCGGGAACTTGATATCCGATGTAGATAAATCCGTATAGATTGATGAAGGGGTGCCTGTGAATTGATTGAAATAGGAGAGCAGTTTTTCCTTGTCCTCATTCAACACATGTTTTTGCTGTCGGAACAGGTTCTCCAAACTGAACCGGTAAGGGGCGAACTTCTCCTCTTTCAGCCAGTCCTCCAAAGTCGCCCAGGGGATTTCAAGAATTTCTGGCGCAACCCATGAGGCGGCCGTGCTGGCTTTCGCGAAGAGGATCTGCACTTGCTGAAGTTTCGCAGAGGCATTTTGATTGCGGGTGTCGGTATCCCGGCTGAGACGAGCGTAATAAAAAACACGGTAAGCGAGCATGTCGATTTTTCCGTCCAGCACCAGAACCTTATACAGGCTATCCGCGCTGGTACCCAACGAGCCATTGTATACAGTGAGTTCATTGATCATGCCATCCAGTTCGTCCATGCTTTGCTGCCAAGAGTCCCAATCCGGGAATATGTCCTGCAGATTCCATTTGTATTTGTCTGCGATGGCTTCGCGGTCCTGGGCAATTGAAATAGACACGAGAAATAGTCCAATAAAAAGCCAGGATAATAATCCTGTTGACTTAAATTTCATTTGTTGTCTCCAAATTAATTGTTATGATTTATGATTCTGTTTTATTCAATGATCACCTGACACGTGGTGAATCGATTGGGATTCACAGACTGGTCCGTCCCATCCAACTCAAATGAACCATTGAGCCGGATATCTTCAGATGAACTTCCAATGTGGATCTCAAACAAGCCGGGTTCGACCACGTATTCCATTTGACGGTTATAAAAAGCCAGTTGTTTCCAATCCAGATTAAATTGAATCAATTTTACCTCTCCTGATGCGAGATGCACACGATTGAATCCTTTAAGCATTTTAACGGGGCGGGACACATCAGCGACTCTATCACGGATGTACAGCTGTACAACTTCGTTCCCAGCGCGATCACCCGTATTGCGGAGTTGGCAGGTGATTCGCGTGGCTCCGGCTTCCGTATCCACATTCACTCCAAGATTACTATAATTGAATTGGGTGTAACTCAATCCATGGCCGAAGGGGAAGAGAGGCGTGATCGGCAAATCGAAATATCGGGCAGAGTCGCGCATCAAATCTTTGGATGCCGGTCGGCCTGTATTTCGTTCATTATAATATTTGGGTACTTGGCCCACATGGCGAGTCAGGGTAACAGGCAGTTTCCCGCCGGGATTGACATCTCCGAAAATGATATCCGCCACAGCCGGGCCGCCCTGTACGCCAAGAATCCAGGTTTCGAGAATGGTTTGTGCATACTCGGCCAGCCAGGGAATAGAGAGAGGCCTTCCATTTTTAAGCACAACCACAGTGGGTGTGCCCGTATCTATGATCTCACGGGCAAGATCTAGCTGCACGCCGGGCAGGCAGAGTTCCGACCGGCTGCGCGCTTCCCCGCTCATATTATAATCCTCTCCCAACACAAGAATCACTGCATCGGATTGCACGGCCATGTGAATTGCTTTGGCGAATCCCGCTTTATTGAGGCTGTTTACGTCGCAGCCTTCCGTGAATAGCACTTCTGTTTTTGGCGAAACTGTTCGCCGGATTCCTTCCAGCAATGTCACAACATCTTTGGCGTCTCCTGCTGCGCGCCATGATCCCAAAGGTGAAAAGCGGTCATCCGCGAGTGATCCGATCACAGCGATTCTTTTCAGATCCTTTTTAAGTGGAAGCAGTGCTCCCTCATTTTTTAACAGGACAACCGCCTTTTGCGCTGTTACCCTGGCATGATCGATATGATCAGGATGCAGAATGTCTTCGGTTTCCCTACGAACACTGTTATATCGATAGGGATCTTCGAATAATCCCAATTTATATTTGGCCGTGAGAATTCGACGCACTGCATCATCCAGCAGCGCAGGTGATATCATTCCGGATTGAACAGCCGGTCCAAGTTCTTCCAGAAAGATACGGCTGATCATGTCCATGTCCACACCCGCTTCAAGGGTTTGGATACCCGCATCGGCTGAATCCCGCGCTACGCCATGATTGAGCAGTTCTGTGATGGCATTCCAGTCGCTGATGACCAGGCCGTTAAATCCCCAGGTTTCTTTCAACAGGTCCCTGATCATTGCCTTATGCACAGTCATGGGGATACCATCGATGTCATTGAATCCGATCATCATGGTTGCCGCGCCTTCCTGAACAGCAGCAAGAAATGGAGGGAGATAGATTTCCCGCAACGTGCGATCGGAGACATCGGCACTGTTGTAGTCACGGCCGCCGATAGCTGCACCGTAAGCTGCGAAATGTTTGGGACAGGCCAGCAAGGTTGTCGAGTCTGCCAGATTGTTTCCCTGAAAGCCGCGAACCTGGGCCATCGCCATCATCGCTCCGAGATAGGGATCTTCTCCGGCACCTTCCACAATTCGGCCCCACCGTGGATCGCGGGCGATGTCAATCATGGGCGCGAAGGTCCAGTGCAATCCGGCAGCAGTGGCTTCGGTGGCAGCGATGCGCGCGGAGTGTTCAACGGTTTCCGGCTCCCAGGTTGCCGCGCTGGCAAGAGGTACGGGAAAGATGGTTTTAAATCCATGTACCACGTCCAACGCAAAAATGAGGGGGATGCCCAGGCGCGATTCTTCAACCGCGACACGCTGGAGTTCACGTAGAAAATCGGCACCCAATACATTTAAGTACGAACCGATACGTCCCGCCCGTATTTCATCAAGCTGGGCGGCATTTATGTTCGAATTCGGATTTTTACTACGCCCGCCGAAATATTGATTCGTCTGTCCCACTTTTTCTTCAAGTGTCATCTCAGAGATCAGAGAATCCACAAAAACAGACATGCGTTCGGATTCCGCAGCATAAGACCGGAATGTTATTCCCAGAAAAAGAATCCACCATATAAAATAAAAACGGCCGGTAAATTGTGAATTCCTCCATGAATTTTGACATGTCTTTCGAGTCGTCATTTTAAATACCTTCCAACAATTATTAAGGGTGCGGATAGTTGAATTATTCTAAAAATGTTTTATAAAATAATTGACAGATGGTTTCGATAATATATAATGCTTTATGTTATTGTAGGTGCGTCGTACAAATCAATAAATATTAATTCGCCACGGATTTTCATGGATGCACACCGATTTAAAAAAACGAAATGCTTACACTCAATTTATCCATTTCCAGTTCTATAGTATAACCTTGAAAAACGGATCAGATCATAGTGGTTATTTTTTAATCATTTCAGTCTATCCGTGCTTCATCCGTGTTTATCTGTGGCACATTGTATTTAAAATATCCGCTCGATTCAACATAGAAGCATAAAATTAAGGATGAACGGGCTGATCCGTTGAAAGCGCTTTTATAATCGCGGCCTGATTATATCCTTCGATCTTGGTGTTACCAATCATGATGAGTGGCACTTTAGATCCCCCCACGCGGGTGAAGGCCGATGCAGCCCCTTTACTTGAAGTGATATCCATCTCGAGAAGTTGGATGTTGTTTTGTTTAAAAAATGCGCGTGCTTGAGCACATTCATTGCAATCCGGTTCTATATACATTACTACAGATTTGCTGGTGTTGACGGTTGTATCAATCACAGCGGAAGTCGTTTTTTCCTGGACCTGTGGCGGAGGCGGCTCTTCAGTATCAAAAACCTGCAGATCAACAATATCCTCCCCACGGCCGGGAAAGATATCCGAATAATGCCGTACTCCCTTTTTATCGAGCCATGTATAGATTTCAGCCTGAAGGGATCCAAATAATAAAATGAGACTGAATAGTATTTGAAAGATGCTTGCGGATTTCATGACGGTTTTACTCATTTCGGCTTTTATGTGATTGTGCCCTTTTGCTTATCAAAAGGTACATAATGGCTGTGCGGAATTCAAGCGGATTTTTATCCCCAATGGATTGGAAAAGAGGATTTGATTCCGATTATAATTTATGTAAATTTCAATACGGATATAATCTACAATTAAACATGAGTCAGAGATCATTGTCTGAGCCACTCTGCAAAATATGCAATTTACCCACACATGATCTGCCAGATTTACAATTCAGGATAGATTATCATCACTGTACCTTGTGTGAGTATATATTTATGGATGAATCGGTGTTGGTTTCCCCTGAAGAGGAAAAGACGATCTATTTACAACATGAGAACACACCGGATAATGAAGGCTATATGCAAATGTTTAATGATTTTATCAAATGGGCGATTGTTCCCCATGCCGATCATGTGAAAACCGCACTTGATTTCGGATGTGGCCCTGGACCGGTCCTGGCATCCATCCTCCAAAAACATGGGTATCGTACAGAGGTTTATGATCCGTATTTTGCGGAGAATCCGGAAAACCTGTCCAAAACCTATGATTTAATCACGGCCACTGAGGTCCTGGAACATCTGATTCATCCAATGGTTGAATTGAAAAAGCTGGTTCGGATACTCAATCCGAATGGCATAATGGCAGTCATGACGCTGTTTCATCCCAATGATACAAGCGCGTTTCAGGATTGGTGGTATAGAAGGGATCCGACTCATATCGGATTCTTTACTCCCATTACCCTAAAAAAGATGGCCGGACTTCTCGGGCTTGAATTAATTGATCATGATGATAAACGCATCGCTGTTTTTCAAAAAAGAATACCTGTAGACACTGTCCAGAATGAAATGGAGATTACACCCGAATGAATGAATCAGTACAAATCCGGTTTGCAACGACGGAAGATATTCCCATCCTCATCCAATTGCTTTCAGAACTCATCCGCCTGGAAACTGACTTTGATGCAAATCCGGATCAAATGGAGCGGGGATTCCAGCTCCTGTTATCCGATCCGGATGTAAGACGGGTATTTATCGCAGAGGTTGATGGAAAGGCTGCAGGCATGTGTACGGGACAGCTTTTTCCCTCTTCCGCAGAGGGCGGATTGGTGCTTCTTGTAGAGGATTTTATTGTGAAAGAATCAATGCGCAGCCATGGCATTGGCCGACAATTGATCCTTGCTGTGGAACATTGGGGAGTAAACAAGGGTGCAAAACGGTTTCAGCTTCTTACGGACAGGGGCAATGTGACCGTGCTTGAGTTCTATGGACGACAGGGCTGGACAGAATCCAATCTGATGTATCTATTTAAACGACCCAATCCATAAGGAGGCTTTGTATGGCAAAGGAAAAACACATTGTTCTTGGTATCCATATTCAGGATCGCGTGAAGCAAGTGCCGAATATTCAAAAGATGTTTACGCAATTCGGATGCAATATCAAGACGCGTCTGGGACTTCATGAAGCGGGTGATAGTTCTTGCTCGCCAGCCGGATTAATTCTTCTCGATACCACCGGAGAAGAATCCCAGATCAACGCGCTTGCGGATCAGCTCGGATCTCACGATGGTATTGATGTGCAGAAACTGGTTTTTGATCACGATTGATCAGGCACTCATGAATCGTGTGGGGATCGGCCCGCGTATGACGGCTGTCAGTTTGGATTCGGTCTTTGCATGGGTTGGCGGCGGCCTATCCGGATTTATTTTCAATCATCTGTTTCGGGATGCGCTTCAACAGAAATTAATGGACATGGGCGGGAGAGAAGTTGCCCAGCTCGGCAGCGGCATGGTAGAATTTTACGGACTTTTACTCGCGATAGTGATTGGCGCTATGGGCTTCAGTCTGATTTCCGCATTGCTGGAGACATTCAGAGGCGCATCAGTGGGTAAGTACTTGTTGAAGCTCCATATTTGCAGCAGTGACGGCTCCAAACCGGAATTGAGCCGGCTGGTTCTTAGAGCTGTGTTAAAACATATTTCTATTGTTTTTTTTCTGCTCACTCTTTTAACAGGGATTCAATTCTACGCTGTATTGGGTGGATTGATGGGAACGGTCATCTCAATTGGAATGTTTCTAATAATTGGTCAGGAGAAGCAAACACTGCATGACCGGATCGCGGAGACAGCTGTTTATCCGATAAGAAAACCTGACAGGTCTTAGAGACCGGTCAGGTTGGTATTTCCTTTGTCTCCTGAATACTCAATAAAAAATAAACAATGCCGGCCATCCATGCCAGAGTGAGCTGGGATTTCAAGCTTTGATTTTCAGCAATCATACATTCTCTGAAAAGAGATAGTCTTTGGTCCTATTTTCCAAATCGTATCGTACTATGAAGGTTTGCCGGCTATCCAACTCAAGCCGAATGCGGATTTCACGGCTGTCCTGCTCCATAGCCGAATGGATGACTTTGGATGCTTTCAGCCGTTTTTCCATTTCATCTCTTGATATTGGTTTCATGGTTTCATCCAAAACTAAATCTATAACGGGGATGTGTTTATCCAATAAACCAATACATCCCCGAAATATTCAGATTATTTTTGAACCGGCCACTGAAGTTCGACTTTCCACTTATCTCCCTTGATCTGCTCACGCATCAGCTTACGCGGCGGACCGGTGTCTGGATATTTATTCATTGCGAAATAACTTATCCATTTGGGTACAGCTACATTCGGATGATCACACTTGAAGGCTGATCATATCAAAAGGGACCCTTCCCGTTGCCGCCAATCTATCCAGACCAAGTGTTTTCATGTTGACATCCATAAACAAGATATGTATATTCCCGATACAACAATTGCAATGATTCCGGAACTTTATTAATTTAGTATTGTATTTCCATCAATATCAATCCAATCATGGGGGAGGAAAGACAATGAAGAAAAGTAATACTCTGTTCGTTTGTATCCTGCTGACAATGTGTTTTACTTCACAACTGGCTGCACAAAGCGGCATGGCGCTGACACTGCAAGCGGGTACATTGGGTGCTGAACTGGGATTTGTGAAAACTCTGAATCCCAAGTTGAATGCTCGGCTGGGAGTAAGCTATATGACGTATTCATATTCTGGAGACAGCGAGGGGGAAGATCCGGTGGCGTATAACGTGGATATGAATCTGTTTTCGGTGGGATTGCTGGTGGATTATCATCCTTTTGAAAATACGTTCAGGCTGACCGGTGGACTCTTGTTTAACAATAACATTTTCGAGGCCTCTGCAGAAGCAGTGAATACATATGAATATGATGAGGGCACTTACACACCTGAAGATATTGGCGTGCTGAATGGGAAAGTGAAACCGGGATTGCCCATTAGTCCCTATATCGGATTTGGAATCGGCAATCCGGTGAGTAGTGATAAGAAACTCGGATTTTATTTGGACCTTGGAATCCTATATACAGGCTCACCCGCAGTGGAACTTGAAGCAGATCCAGATACGATGATTTATCCCACTGCCGATCAGGATAAGCAGGTCGAAGAGGATTTGTCAGGAATTCAAATATATCCCGTGCTTGAAATTGGCCTGAGTTATCAGTTATAATATTATCAACTCTAAGGAGAATAAATCATGAAACGATCGAATAAACTGTTTTTACTGATTTGCACCCTGGTTTGTCTGGGTGTGCTGCTTCATTTTATGGGCTGCAGCTTTAAAAATCCTGCGGACAATCTCAAGCTTCGTCTGAACGCAGAAGTCAATAAAACCATTCTGGATGGACCGTTGACCGGCAATACTGAGCAAGTTGATTTACTTGAGGGCGAAGGCGAAGTTCATGTTACTGCCAAGCCATCCAGGATAGGCAAGGCAATGGTTGAAGACACCTCTTTTATGGAAGTCAATTTGGGTCTGGTTGATATAGAATTGGTTGAGCGTTACAGGCCCATTATTTATGAGGATCACCCTGATAGCAATCTGACTATTGTGCATGTGATTGCAGGGTCTGCGACCAATAATAAAAAGAATGAAGTCGAACTGGGCATGTATTATGCCGATTCCTCCGGGATTCTGGATATTAAGGATGAAGTCGATGAGGGTGACGCAAATATTATCAAGGTCTTTGGACTGTTGTTTGATCCCGAGGAAACCTTGAATATTGATGAAGACACAGATTTTGACGAAGTCGCTGACATTCATGAATTGGATGCGTTTTTTGATGAGCTTTTGGCTGATGCACAGACTGTGAGTATCGGTGAGCCCCCGACCTATCTATATGTTTATTTTACAGCAGAAGGCGATTCAGTGGATATGACGATTCATGAGATGACTTTGAATCTCGATGCGGTTGCGAAACATCAAACAGTCATCACTCCTGAGGATTATGCTAAATACGATCTCAATAAATTAGAAAATCCAGGACTGTCTGGGATGATTGAGAATTTGGGTGCTGAAGATGTGGTGATTAAAGTATTTTTCGGAACGAGCGGAGTGCCCTATGATGAACCCTCGACCAATGAAGAGCGTATCGCTCTGATGACTGCAGCAGTAGGGGGACCGGATTTAAATTTAACAGCATACCCTACGCTTTATCTTGAAGCTGATGGCGAGACAACGATTCAGGCTGGCTTCGCAAATCTGACCAGCGATGAACCTCCACCGGAGGAAGCAAAGACCTGGTATGTGGATATCATTGCCAAAAGCGCTGCCAATATCAGTGTACTCTTTCATGAAGTTGCATTCGATGGGCTGGCTGAGCTTGAGGTTGATACGGATTAGATAGTCCTCCAAATTTATTATAACTTACCCCGCAGCCATGACAGGTGGTTGCGGGGTTTATTTTATCAGAAAGGGTGGTTCATTGCCAAAAAAGGATAAATTGATAACAGATCCCCAAGTGATTGAATCTATCATCAGAAAAGCGAAGGTGATGCGGCTCGCCATGGTGGAAGGAGACCATCCCTATCTCATTCCCCTTAACTTCGGATATGAATCCGGAATCTTGTATTTCCATACTGGATTAAAAGGCAGGAAGATTGATGTGATTCGAAAGAATCCGAACATCTGTTTTGAAATGGATGTGGATCATGAGATGGTTGAAAGTGAGATTGCCTGCAAATGGACGATGAAATTCCGAAGTGTTGTTGGATATGGTCAGGCTGTTTTTATTGAATCCAACTCTGAGAAACGCATTGGCCTGGATGCGATCATGCGGCAGTACTCCAATAAATCTTATGATTATCTCGATGAGAAATTGAAGATCACTTCCATTGTGAAGATTGAAATCGAAAGCATGACCGCATTGGTGTTTGGGCACGACGTATAAAAGCTACTCGTCGTTTAAAACCAGAGCGACCTGTTCTTAACTGTCCGGCGAAATAAATTGTAAATAAGGAACAGAGTTTCCTGCTTCATCCGAGATGCGGAAGTAAAAGCCCCACTGACCATCGTAGTTACACACTTTAACCAGGATACGGTTGGTTCCCGCTTTGAGTTGAATCGGGAACTTGTCTTCATCCAGACGTGCCGGTCTGATACGGTTAAAACGCCAGACTTCCTCTTCATTTACCCAGACTTTGATGCCATCCGTTGTACCGAGGCGAATCCATACCTGTTGTGCAAATTCTGATTTTATATCCAGCACACCATAGGCGACTGCCCAGTTTGGTTCTGCGAAGTCTTTTTTCAGATTAATGAATCCATCATAAAATGAATCTGAATGGAGTTGCCATCCGGTTTTTTGTCCATTTGATTTATAAATCTTCGTAAAATCGATTTTCTTTTCCGGTGGAAATTTCTTACCAAATCCATTTCGATTCTCGAATGGCCCAATCACTCTCCAGAATGATTCGTCCGGGATTCCGGTCATCTGCCATAATGCTTCAGCCTCATCGATCCGGCCTGTATTTAAATACAAATCCGAAAGCAGCATTTGAAATGTGATTCGTATTGATCGAGTGCTCTCATCCGTGCACAATTCGATCAAATTCTTATAAAGATGCTCGCCCCTCGGATGACTATAGTAGTATGTATTGATTCTGTCGAAGTATTGCCAGAAACCCGCCCATCCAAAATTACGCAAGCCTCTCATGGCACCCGGCAACTCCTGATGATCAATCCCGCTGGCCAATGATTCAACCGGGGCCGGCTGCTGAAGTTGAAATTTGAGCAGCGTTTCGATGAGACCCGCAAAAAGCCGAACGTTGAATATCTCCATGGTTTCGGCTACATGCTGTGTAATCTTCAATGTTTTTTCGGGGTGGATGTTATAATCCAATGAAAGTTTGGCCAAAGTGCCGATCTGGTCAATGGATTGATCACCGGATTCCAGATTCTTGAGAAGGCGCTTGTACAGATCGATCAGGAATTGTTCCGCAGTTTGTTCATCGTCGCGTCTATTGTATATTTCCATCAGACGGTCGATGGAGCCATTTGATGATTCCATCAATTCGATGGCTTCAGAAAAATGTGCGATGGCCTTATCATCCTGATTCATGCGCATGGCAGTTACACCGAGGGAATAATGAGCAGCTGACTTTGGTGCACGTTCGGTTTCCATATCCCGCAGGGTTTCATAGACTTTGAGGGCTTTTTTATATTTGCCCTGTTCAAGATAAATTTGGCCCAGGTGACTCCATCCTGCAGTGAACGCCTGATTTTTTTCCAAAGCGATTTTAAAACATTTTTCTGCCTCTTTGTAGTTTCCCTGAATCCAGTTGATTTCGCCAAGACTGTCGTAGGGATTGGGTTCATCTGGCGCGAAGTCTATATATTTTCTGAAGGCCTTCTTCGCCCCCTCAAAATCGCCATGAAAGGCGCTGGAATATCCCATTTGATTGTATGACATTTTGTGTTTGGGATCAATCTCTAAGATTTTCTGATAGTATTTGGCTGCATTGTCATATTCTTGATTGCCAAAATAATAATTGGCAAGTGTATAACTTGCCTCAATGTTGTTGGGATCGGCTGTCATCATTTGTTCATGGATGGCAAACAAGGCTTCATCGTCATTTTTAAGCATTGCCTCAAACAGATCAATTTGCATTCTCTCTTGAAAGGTGGCTTTGTCTTTAAGAGATTGTGCTTTTTGATAAGAACGAATACCTTTTTCTGCATCGCCATAACCAAAATAAGCCATTGCCAGTTTATAATGAGCAGAGACAAAGTTGGAGTCAGCTTGAATGGCCTTTTGAAATTCCTTCATGGCCTCAGATATAAGCATTTGATTCTCAAAATCCATACCTGCTGTATAATGCTGCCAAGCCTCTAAGGAATTGGTAGAGAGCTCCGTCAGGCTACGTTCCGGCTGTTTTTCCGAGGAAAGACGCATATCCTGCTTCAACTTTTGCGTGAGTTGATCAACCATAGCAAAGAGGTTTTCCAATCCGGGTCCTTCAATACTCTCTTTGCTTAACACGATGCCATCCGGTTCGTGCAAGCTGATGTTGATCTGGAGTGAATCACCATGCTTTGAAATATTGCCTGTCAAAAGCGCTTCGACATTCGCTTCCTGTGCAAAAATAGCGGCCATGTCCATATCCATTTGAGTGGAGGAGACATCTTCACCCAAGCGTTCGATGATCTCATAGAGTCTGTCTGTTCCCATCACCGAGAGAGAACTTGACTGGCTCAACGCCCGGATGAACATTTCAGTCAGTCCTTTTTGCAGCCACTCAAGATTCTCATCTCCAGTTTCGTTTTGAAAAAACCATACTGCCATGGATCGGCGCTGTTGCTCTTCCAGATAGATGGTCGTGGATAATTGGGCATCTGATCCGCTATTCATGGGTTGATCGGAAAGACGAATCTTTCTTTGCCCATCCGTCTTCTGGCACTGGATAAAAAGCATTGTCCCAATAATGAGACATATAAAAATCCAAATCTGACTCTTCATGAATCGTATTCCTTATAAATTCATAGAATATGTATGATGAGACTTATTTGTTGTACTTAGAATATTGTGATAAGATCCAGGATCAGATCGCTATCAACGGTTATAGTATTTTCAGGGTGATCAATGTGATATCGTCATGGGGTTCAGATTGCTCTGAGAAGGCTGAGATGGATTCAAGAATTCGCGAATTGTATCCGGCCGCATTCATTCCCTCGGATACCGTGAAAATCTCCATCAACCGTGATTCACCAAACTCATCCGCGTCACAATTTCGGGTTTCAAATGCGCCATCCGTGAACAGAAGGATTCGATCTCCCTTGTTGAGTTGGATTTCTTCTTCCTCAATGGTGTCGTCAAAGATAGGGCCGGATTCGAGCCCAAGTCCTATCCCTCTTGGAGAAAGACAGTATACGTCCTCTTTGTCCGCAGTTTTCACCATCAATCCATTGTGCCCGGCTCGGGAAAAAATAAACCGCCTCTTTTCCGGATCCAGAATACAGTAAATCATGGTGATGAATATTTTTCGATCCATTTGATTCCAGAGTCGCCGATTGAGTTCGCTGAGAAGCTGAGCCGGAGAATGCTGTGATCTTGAAAGTGAGAGCATGAGCCCTTTCACAACGGCCATATAAAAGGCGGCGGAAGCGCCTTTGCCTGTCACATCCGCAATCACGATTCCGAGCTTTCCATTCTCCAATTCGAAAAAATCAAAGTAATCCCCCCCGATTTCCGCGGCCGGCAGACAGCAGCCGTGCAGATCCACATTCTTGATTTGCGGCATTTGAATGGGCAGTAGACTCTGTTGCATAGTTCGTGCAATCTCAAGTTCACGTTTCAGACGCTCCTTTTCAGCCTGCTCTTCAAGCAGGAGGGCATTCTCAATGGCCATCATACCCTGCTGAATCAGAGTGCGTAGGAAGTATTTTTCATTCTCAGTGATATCTTCCTTGCGTTGCAAGATAAAAAGACCGAGGCAGGCATCCTGCATCATCATGGGTACGAGTACAGCAGAATCTGTCAACTTAAATCGCGTTTTGAGTGTTGTATAAAAATTCTCCACTTCTTTTAGCTTTCGTAATGGGATGACATGGATCGGATCATCAAGCAATGTTTTTAAGAGTTCCTCGTCACAAACAAGTGGTGACTCAGTCGAGGATTCATCATGATCCACATCGATCAGATGAAAGTCGAATTCCTTGTCCTGATCCCTCAGAAGAAGAATTCCGGTATCCGCTTGCAGGGCAGTCGTGATCTGATCGCGAATCATCCGGCACACAGTCTTCAAATCCATGTTTGTGCCAAGATCCCGGCTGAAATTTTCGATGACCTTTTTCTCTCTCAGACCATGCACCACAAAATTAAATGTTTCGGCCATTTCACCAATTTCATCATTGGATTCAATGTGAATCTCGCTATCCAAATCACCAGCTGGAATCTTCAGCATTGCCTTTGTCAGTTTTTGAAGCGGTTTGATTATACGGTCACTGAGGAACAAGGACATGAGTATTGCGAGGATAAGAAAGATCAGACCCAGACGCAAATTACGATACAGATTTTCCAACATATCATTGTTCAGATCCACCAGAGAAAAGCCCACTCTTACAGTACCCGAATCACGCCCGCTCATCATAATATTCACGGACTTAGATGCGAAATCCCTCTGGCTTTCCTCTGCGATCTGTCCCTCCATAAGCCTTCGGATCACAGCAGCTTGACGGGCAGTGGTTAATTCGGTATCCGTACCAAGATCCACCCAATCGACATTGAGTGCATGTGCTTTGATATTTTCATTTTCATCCAGAATTGCAATATAGACCAACTCACGATTTAACCTGATTTGGTTGTCAATCACAGTCTGATAAATGCTCCAATCATCCGTTTCAACGGATCGGATACTGGCGATATTGTTCGCGAGCCGTTCCATGCGCTCTTCCATCTGATCCACACGCAATCCGAGTTCACGAATCGTAAAGAAATAGGTCACAGTCGCCATGACAATCAAAACTAAAAGCATAAACGTGAATGCGATTTTATATTTCAGACTGAATTTATGCTTACGTAATCCCATGGCTTATACGATTACCCACGATTCATATTTTGAAATAGGAAAGATTCTCGATTTAGCGAGTACAGATATTTCGTGGCTGATTTGGTCAGCCATATCCCGATTAAAAAAAGTAGAAGTGGAAAGATGAGGGTGTCAAATAGATATCCGGCGATGATTTTCAAAATCCACAAACTCAACTCGGTTGTTTTTTGCGAGATCGTTTTGGCAATCGCTTTTACTTGCGCTTGCGGATTACCGAATCGGGACCAGAATCCGGATTGATTTTCATTCCCGTCTGGAAAAATATCGGCTTTAAATCGCGATACGCCTTGTTCCGCTTCCTCAATGGACGGGCGTGTGATTTTAGAAGAAAGGAGGCGTCCTCCCATGATGGACAACGGCAGCACAAGATAGAGGGTCAGGGTTAATATCACCGAGACGAGTGTGATATCCTGTAGAATGCGGTGTATCGTGTGTCGGCGGCTGTTAGTCCAACGCATAAACAGGGCGAGCAGGATGAAAAACAATGTCACAGAGAGCAGCCAGTGATCCACTAAACCGGCTGCCTGAAGTAGAAAGCGTGTACCGATCAGAATGGCCGCGCTGGTTAAGACGACACGCCAGGCGAGATCCACATAATCGTAGGCTGCCTGTACCACGTCTCCAATCTCAATGCCGAATCCCACACCGACCTCGGTCCCCTCAATAATAGCCAGACCTACTTTCACGGCGGAGAGCAGCGCAAATGTTTGCAATGTACGTTTCAATGCGCTGTCCAAATATTCCTGGTTGGATGTTGAAAGGGTATTGAGTCCGGCCGCCTGAGTTGAGATCTCCAACTGCTTTGTGGCGGACAAACCAATTGCGATAATGAGTAGTAAAATGACGATGCCCTTTGGCGCCCATCGCTTTTGTGAAAAGAGATGACTCAAATTCGATCCTGACGGTTTGAAAAATTTAGGAATACTTATAAATCAAAAAAAAGGCCATTGGTCTTCAAATGTATCGCCTGATTATTTTGTAACAGTAACCGTCCTTGAAACCACACTGACATTAGCTGTGAAAATGTTGATGATGATGTCCAGTTCGTCACTTTCTGTCTTGATGGTATAATCGGTCGCATCACCTGCCATATCCCCTGAATCTACTTCATTGATAGGAATCAAACCCCATAATGCATACCATTGGCGAACCTCTGTCATTTTACTTCCCTGCGCACCCTTACCGATTTCATGGATGTGCGCAGCGCATCCAGTCATCAGAAAGAGCAGTATGCATGTCATAAAAATTGCAATGAATTTTTTCATTTCTCCAATCTCCTTTTATTGGATGCTGATTGTCCCGATTGAAGACTCAATGGCCTTTGATTCTTCTGGGAAAACTGATTGTGGAACCACATAATCCAATTGTATCAGTTGATTTTTAGAATCTTCGAACAATATTTTAAAAATGATATTTCCATCTTTTTGAAGCAGATATTGAATAATTGGGATTCCGGTTTTTGTATATTGATTTTCCTGAAGGTTGTATAAAGCGAGAGAGGTTCGGATTGAGGTGATGTATCGTTCTTGAAGTGCAGGAATATCCGCTTCGACATTCTGATCGGTGATATATGAGACAACCAAGACCGACGGATGATCCGGATGCAAAAAGAATTGAAGCGGATTAATTTGAAAGTCGCCTTTTGGCTGTACGACAGATTCCAGAGATTCCTTGATTTGTTTGAGCATATTAGGAGAAGTTGCCAGCCAAGTAATGGGAGGACTGACTTGAAATCCGTATTCGGGTACAGAAAAGGGTGTTTGAATTAATGTGGAATCCACATTAAAAAAGATTTCACCTTCGGCCAATGCGGGCTGTTTTTCTTTTTGTGTGCAAGCCATCAGAATGATAAACAGGCTTAAACTCAGCAGAATCCATTTCCTCATTTAAAAACTCCTCCGGTTAATCTTTCATGGTACAGTCCAAATCTTCGAATTCGGTTTCGACGGTAATATGACTAAAGTCCATCGATTTTGCAAGGTTTTTAATCACGGTTTTGATCTCGACAATTTGCTCCTGAGAGGTTTCGGAATCCAGCACAATGTGCGTTGTAAGCACATGGTGCTCGCCATCGAGAGACCAGCAATGGGTGTCATGACAAGAGCGTACTTTGGGGATCGCAATCAGCTGATTTTCAATGGCTTCCACACGTACCTGTTCCGGTGCAGCCTGGAGAAAGACTTTCAAAATCCGCTTTAAATTTCTGATGACATTAAACAAAATAATGCCAGTGATTAGAATAGACAGGATGGAGTCCAGAATATAAAATTGCGTAAAAAGCAGGGTAATACTCACAATTAATACTGCGACCCATCCAAGGATGTCCTCCAATAAATGCAATGCTGCCATTCGCGCATTCATGGAATGGCTGTGCTTTAATTTGAGCGCCGCCAAGCCGTTGACAACTACTCCGATTATCGCGAAGATTAGCATGCCCGATGCATTGGCCGGCTCCGGATGCAGTAATCTGGGCAGCGCCCGAGTCAGTACAATGACCGAACCAGCAATTAATATCAGGGTGCTTATTAATGCGCCAAGGAGAGAAAAACGGCGATATCCGTATGAAAAGCGGCTATCCCGGCCTTTTGAGGAGACAATTTGAAGTATCCATGCAATGCCCAGGGAGACGCTGTCCCCCAGATCGTGTATGGCATCCGAAAGAATGGCCACACTGTTGGTCCAGAACCCGCCAAACAACTCTAAAAGTGTGAATCCAAAATTCAGAAAAAATGCAGTTCTGAGTTCAGACACACCTTCGTGATTATGTTCGTGATGATCTGACATGCGGATTCCCTTCAAGTTATTCCATGTTTAATGAAATAAGCGGGGCAAGGTTCCTCAGATTATTTATTATATCAGAATAAATTTTGTACACCTTTGATGAACATTTCTACAGCCACTGTTGTGAGCAGCATGCCCATCAGCCGTTCGAGCGCGATGAGACCGCGTTTTCGAAGAATGCGGCTTAATCCATTTGAAAAAAAGAGAATAGTTGCTGAGACCAGCCATGCCAGAATTACCGCGATAAGCCATTGCAGCCATTTGTCAGGTTCGCGCGCCATGAAGAGCACGACCGTGGTCATGGCCGATGGGCCGGAAATGAGCGGGATGGCCAACGGCACAATAAACGGCTCTCCCATATTGGAGGTTTTGAAGATCTCTTCCGATCCGTGAAACACCATTTTAATGGCGATCATGAGCAGAATGATTCCACCCGCAATGCTGAGCGAAGATTGAGAGATTTGCATGAGTTGAAGTATGTATCGTCCCAGGAACAAAAAAAGAACGAGGAATCCCAGGCCGAATAAAGATTCGCGAATGATGATGCGTTTATGCCGGGCCGGATCCACTTCTTTCAACGCCACCAGAAACAACGGGATGTTACCCAGTGGATCCAATACAAGAAAGAGAACAAATGCTGCAGATAGAATGGCCATAAGATCAACTCCTGTTAGTGATGATCTGCACGACTGAGGGTGTTTAATGTTTTGAGATATGAAACCGGATCATCCAGATCAAAATGATTGCCGTGAATGATGGCACCAGTCAGTCCCTCCTCTTGACGCAGTGCGTTGAGTGCAGAGGTCAATCCAAATTCAGCGCCGTCGCGTTTGTTTTCTGCGATCCGGGCTTCAAGGATGTCAAACAATGCAGGGGTGAGCACGTATTGGCCGAATACAGCCAGATATTGTCCATCCGCCAATCCATCCATCCTTAAATTTTCTCTCGCATAATTGGGGCAGGGTTTTTCAACCAGTTTTGTGACAGAAAGAAGTTTATTCTTCACCGTCCATTCTCCGATCACTGCACCGTGACGTTCAATACTCTGTTCCGGCACTTCGATCATACCAAGCACACTTTGTCCCGCCTGTTCGTAAGCATCGAGCATTTGACTGACGCAGGAGCGGTCCTCGTTGGACCGATACAGGTGGTCACCAAGCATGAGTAAAAAAGGCTCATCACCCACCCACTCTTTCGCGCAATAAACTGCATGGCCGAAACCTTCCTGCTCTTTCTGGATAATGAATGAGATATGGCTGCCCAACTCAAGGATGTAATCCGCGTAATCGCGATCCTTCTGCGACAGTTTGTTTAAATTTGAAACCAGAGGGGGGTGACAGAAAAAGGATTCAAACAGGGGGCGGTCCGCTTCCTGCACGATTAAACCGATCTCTTCAATGCCGGATTGCACAGCATCTTCAATGATCATCATGATGGCCGGTTTCGCGCGTCCGTCTTTGTCAACAATCGGAAAGAGTTCCTTTTTAACTGCACATGAGGCTGGAAATAGCCGCGTTCCGAATCCGGCAGCCGGGATTACGGCCTTGCGGATGGATCGGGCGGCGCGGATCACGAGATCCAGACACGAGACACCCAGATCCTTTTTCAAAATCCGGATGACTTCTTTCTGAGCTGCTTCATCCTTTACAATAAACTGCGCAGTGCCATCGCCTTGCGAACCCACGCCTTTCCCTCCGAAAACCAGAGGTTGAATGGGCGCATATTCCAAGATCTTATGAAGAACGGGTGCGGTGAGTTGGCCCGGACAAGCAGGCTGCATATTTTTATCAAACTCGGCCTGGGCTTGAGTCATTAACTTGCCGACTCGCTTCGCGTCTCCAGCTTCGAGAGCCTCAATGGCCTTACCGGTCATCTCCAAATTGATTTGACCGAGATAGTTCTGCACACTTTTTTGTATTTTGTTGTCCGCGAAGGGATAAGATTGATTTAGCTTTCTGAGGATTTCCATGGTGTCTTTGCTGGCATTGAGATCCACAATTACTAAGTAGAGATCCTTGCCGACCTTGAGTTCCTGCACATCTACGCGGTCACCGTCATAGGTCATGGCAATGGGCCGATTGCCATACGCGCAGCCCTGATCCATTCTGCCGCATCGAGATGGTGTGGTGATTTCGCCCATGTAGGCGTATTCCATTTCACCACGGATTGTCATTTTCAAATTATAGAGACGGTTGAATGCCCGCGCGATGAGAACACAGACGGCGGCACTGGAGGACAATCCTTTTTTCACAGGAAGATCGGTGCGGTAATTGTCTATTTCCACACCCTGCACCTGATAATGGGTCACGATTTGATATGCAACTCCAGCCGCGTAACTGAAGAATTCCCCTTTCAGGGCTTCTTCGAGTAGCGCTTTAGGATCCATGGGCAATTCATAAGGGCCGTGAGGTTCCCCATCCTCAGTAACCGCCTTGATGATCAGTTTGTCCGGATGGGGCTTTACATCAGCATAAAGGCCCTGATTGGTTCCTGTGATGAGGGCGCGACCTAGTTCAATGTCTGCATTGATCCGGCGGTAACCACCTGCCCAGTCACTGTGTTCACCAAAGAGACAAATACGTCCAGGAACAAACAGCTTCATGCGCGGACTCCCTTGATTTTATCCTGAAATGAAACGGATTAACGTGTAATGTCGAGGATTTTATATTTTAATATTCCGGCTGGAACCTCAATTTCAACTTCTTCATCGATCCCGTGCCCAAGCAGTCCTTTACCGATCGGGCTGGTTACAGAAATTTTATCTTCGAGAAAATCGGCTTCAATTTCAGCCACGAGCATATAGGCGATTTCTTCGCCATCATTCAAATCTTTCAATTTCACAGTCGCGCCCAGATAGGCTTTGTCTTTGGGGATATCCCTGTCATCCAGCACGCGGGATTCTGCCAGTTTCTCAGCCAGTTTGGAGATGCGGAGTTCATTCATAGCTTGTGCATCTTTGGCAGCGTCATATTCCGCATTTTCTTTCAGATCACCGTGAGAGCGGGCCACTTCCAGATCATGTGCGATCTCCCTTCTCCGTACCCGCTGTAAATATTTTATATCCTCTATCAGCTTGTCGTAGCCTTTCTGACTCATATAGGTAATGGTCACATAAACTCCCTTCCAGTTCGTTAGACTGAAATTACTTTGAAATCCTCCTAACAGAAAAGGTGACCGAAAGGTCACCTGATGCCGGATTCTGTTTAAAAGATCCAAATTGCTATTTTTATTCTGAGATAAATGTAATAAACAAAATGGCTATTTCATAGAATTTTTTCATATTTGGTATAAGTGATAAGGTGCGTCGCACTTATTGGAAGAGCAGCCTACGTTCTTACCCCATGATTGTATTCAGTGCGTTCGTCCGATCTGTCTGTCGCTGGAGGGGGTTCGGGTGAGAGGGCGGAGATTTCATCCCGGAGTAAATCAGTCATTTCAATATCCGCTGCTTTCAACACGCCATTGAGCTGCTTCAGATTGCGTGCTCCAATAATGGGTGCGGTCACAGCTGGATGGGCTCCCACCCAGGCAACGGCCAATGCGGCGGGATGGAATCCTTGTTCCTTCGCAAATGCTGTAAACCGCTCCGCCGTATCACGGACGGAAGAATCTCCATACCGAATCTCATAGATTTTATTTTCAACAAGACGTCCGGATTTGGGGGCCTTCTTCGTTCCGTATTTACCGGAAAGCAGTCCCCCTCCAAGCGGACTGTAAGGCAACACGCCGAGACTCTCAGATTCAGCCATGGGCAAGAGTTCCACTTCAGCCTGACGTTTGGCGAGATTGTACATTGGCTGAATACATTTAAATTGAGCCCAACCCTCCTTTTTTGAAATGCCGAGCGCTTTAGCCACCTGCCAGGCCGCGAAGTTACTTGCCGAGGGATAGAGAATTTTTCCCTCTGAGACCAGATCATCCAATGCCCGTAGTGTTTCGTCCAGTGGGGTTAAATCATCAAATCGATGGATGAAATAGAGATCGACCCGGTCTGTTTGCAGGCGCTTCAAGCTGGCTTCGACAGCTTGCATGATGTGAAGTCGTGATGATCCCCGCGCGTTCACATCCTCCCCCATGGGGAAATAGCACTTGGATGTGATGATGACTTCGTTCCGGCAATCTTTGATCAAGCGGCCGAGAATTTTTTCCGCTTCACCTTTTTGGTACATGTTGGCGCAGTCAAAGAGGTTGATGCCCACATTGCGGCATCGGTTAAACAGAGCTTTTGACATCCCCTTGTCCGCGTCGCCGCCAAAAGACATGGTGCCATAACATAATGAAGAGACTTTAATTCCCGTATTCCCGAGCATGTTATATTTCACGGTTTTCCATCCTAATCTGTTTGAAGAATGATTGTTCCATTTTAAAAAGAAATCCGATGCATTGCAAGCAGAATTGTCCATTCATTCCTGGAAAAAATTTGCAATTCTGATGATTTCGTGTTAATTTAAACCACCAAATTCTGAAAGATAAACAATCGTTTTATGCCCGAAATCACACGAAAAAAGAATACCCAGACCGAAACACCCTTGATGACGCAATATTACGCGATCAAGGCCCAGCATCAGGACGCCATCCTTTTTTTTCGAATGGGTGACTTCTTTGAGATGTTCGGCGAGGATGCGAAAGTCGGGGCTAAAGCTCTGGGAATTACGCTGACCAGCCGGGGGCATGGTAAAACTGGCGATATTCCCTTGGCCGGATTTCCCCATCACGCACTGGACGGGTATTTGAACAAGATGATCCGGGCCGGATACAGGGTGGCGATTTGCGAGCAGGTGGAAGATCCAAAACTCGCCAAGGGGATTGTCAAACGCGAGGTCATTCAGGTCGTGACTCCAGGCACGGTCACGGCTGAGAGCCTGCTTGAATCAGCTCGAAATAATTATTTGATGGCCATTGCAATAGATGGCGACCGGGCCGGACTTGCTTCGGCGGATGTGTCCACGGGTGAGTTTATTGTGACGGAATGTTCCTATGATAAACTGATTGAGGAGATTGAAGCGATCCATCCCGCAGAACTGGTTTTTCCCGAAAGTCAAGCTGAAGCGCTTTCCTCCTCCTTAAAGAAAAATGGAAAAAATTTCCTCATAACCAAACGTGAAGACTGGCTCTTCAGCAAAGAATACGGGCACGAAACTCTGCTCAGACATTTCCGCACAAATTCTTTAAAAGGATTTGGATGCGAGAACATGGGGCCAGGACTGGGTGCGGCAGGGGCTGTCCTAAATTATTTACAGGATACCCAAAAGGCCAGTCTGGATCATATCCGAAAAATAACTCCTTACTCCGATGAAGATTTTATGATGCTCGATGCATCCACACGACGGAATCTGGAAATCACGGCGTCCATGAGTTCGGGTGGTCGTGAAGGCACGCTGCTTTCCATCCTTGATCGTACGAGTACGGCCATGGGTGGTCGCACATTGATGACGTGGATCCAGCGTCCTTTAAAACAATTACAACCGATTCATGACCGGCTCGACGGCGTGGATGCGTTTTATGATGCACGCGATATCCGAGATTCCCTCAACGAACATTTAAAGGGTATGGGCGATCTCGAAAGGCTCATTGCCAAGGTGGTTACGCGGCGGGCCAATCCCCGTGATTTGATGGCATTAAAACGGGCGCTTGAGCGCATTGATCCAATCAAAAAAGCGATCAAACCTCTTACCGTGGACCGTATCCGGGCTATTCACAAGCAGCTTGATCCCCGCTTAAAGGTGATCCAGAAACTTGAGGATGCGCTAACGGATGACCCCCCCGCAGTGCTCACGGAAGGCCGCATCATCCGCGAAGGATATAATCCTGAACTGGATGAATTGCGCGAGCTGGCTTTTTCAGGCAAAGACTGGATCGCGAAAATGCAAACCACGGAGCGGGAGCAATCTGGTATCCCGTCCCTTAAAGTTGGATTTAACAGGGTCTTCGGATATTACATCGAGATCACAAAAACGCATCTTGAGAAAGTGCCGGAGACGTACATCCGTAAACAAACTCTTGTCAATGCGGAACGGTTCATCACGCCCGAACTCAAGGAGATGGAGGAGAAGATTCTCCGGGCCGAAGAGAAGATGGCAGATCTGGAATTTGGCCTCTTTAATGCACTTCGTGAATTCGCGGCAAAGAACGCAGAGCCGATTCAGACAAACGGCCAGCTCATCGGTGAGCTCGACGCCCTGCTTTCACTCGCCCAGGTTGCCCATGAGAATCAGTACGCCAAACCTGAGATGGATGACAGCAATGTCATTGAGATTAAGGATGGGCGTCATCCGGTTGTGGAACAACTGCTGCCAGCCGGAGAACCCTTTATCCCCAATGATGTGATCCTCAATACAAGCGGCGATCAGCTTCTTGTGATTACAGGGCCGAATATGGCAGGTAAGTCCACGTATATCCGGCAGACAGGATTGATTGTGTTGATGGCGCAGATCGGCAGTTTTGTGCCGGCCACTTCCGCGCGGATCGGTCTGGTCGACCGGATTTTCACACGTGTCGGTGCGCAGGACAATCTGGCAGGGGGCGAATCCACCTTCCTGGTTGAAATGCACGAAACTGCAAATATCCTTAATAACGCGACGCAACAAAGCCTGATCCTCCTCGATGAGATCGGGCGTGGCACTTCCACGTTTGACGGACTTTCTATCGCCTGGGCTGTGGCAGAACACATTCACAACCATGAAAAGGTACGCGCCAAGCCACTGTTTGCCACGCATTATCATGAATTGACCGAACTGGCATTGATCCTTCCTCGTGTAAAGAACTACAATGTGGTGGTTAAAGAGTGGGGAGACCATGTGGTTTTCCTACGCAAGATTATGCCCGGTGGGTGCGATCATTCCTATGGTATTCAGGTTGCGCGTATGGCCGGACTTCCACAGGAGGTGATCGAGCGTGCCAAGGAGATTCTTCACAATCTCGAAGCCAATGAGCTCACACCGAATGATATCCCCAAGCTGGCACTGGGTGAACATGTACCCATGAAAGTAGCTGAACCACAAATGAATCTGTTTATTGCGCAGGAAACCCGTTTGAGAGACGCTATCCAAAAGCTTGCAATTGAGAATATGACTCCACTTGATGCCCTTCAAAAACTAGATGAGCTGATCAAGCTGATTGGTGAAAATTAGCTGTCATCTGAATTCAGATCATGCATTCGATATTATTTGGAACATACACCGCCAGGAGGAATGTCTTGTATAAAAAACATCTTGTGAAAAAACTGTTTGAGATTAATCCAACTATATTTGGACTTCTAAAAGAGGCCCCGGATTTAAGAACCGCCCGAAATTATATTCTCGTCTATATCGATGAGACCCAGCGGTTGCTGAACCGAAGGAGCCAGCTTCATCAACCTCTGGAATGGGAAATTCAGACGCGTAGTCTACAAGCGTTTCGGAAAAACATCTCTGTGCGCAGCGAACGTCTGGCAAAATTCAGTGTACTCAAACTGCTCTGGCACCTGGCCCATGAACAGCATAACCTGCTCCCCGATGATCTCAATGATGGATTCTTTAATGAAATGATACATGTGTTTCTCGGCATTCAGGGGCGCAGTGGAATTTATGATGAAGAAACTTTTCCTGATTTTGTCGAAAAAGAGGGGCGAGAAGCGGCTATTCTTCGCTCCAATCAGCTGGATATTATCGCAGAGAAGTCTCTTGAGCAAGCGGATCGTTACAGATCCGGGCTTGATGAAAAGACGATCCGGTTACGCAAATCCAACCGGAAACACATCCTCAAACATTTTAATGCTTCTGAAGAAGATTGGCAAAATTACAATTGGCATTTAAAGCATGTGATTCGTGACAGTGAAACATTGAAATCACTTGTCCGATTGTTGCCGCATGAGATAGAAGCAATTGATAAAGCCAAACAGAATCATTTGCCATTCGGAATTACTCCCTATTATGCTTCACTCATGGATCGTGAATCGCATCGCAAGCACGATCATGCGATTCGTGCTCAGGTGATTCCTCCCCTAGATTATGTTGAGAAAATGGCCGCTTATCGTCATGATCACGATCACTCATCCGATTTTATGCTCGAAAATGACACGTCGCCCATTGACCTGATTACGCGGCGGTATCCCATGATTGTCATTCTCAAACCCTATAATACATGCAGTCAGATTTGCGTGTATTGCCAGCGGAACTGGGAGATTGAAGACTGCCTGGCTGATGGTGCGATGGCCCCCAAGCAAAAAATAAATACGGCCATTCAATGGATCAAAGACCGTCCCGCGATTCGGGAAGTGCTTGTGACAGGGGGAGATCCTTTGGTCATGCAGGATCATAAAATTGACGGCATTCTGAAGCAACTTTCAGAGATTGAGCATGTGGAGCGCATACGAATCGGATCACGTATCCCCGTGGCGTTGCCAATGCGAATCACTGATTCCCTAATCCAGATTATCTCGAAATACCACGAACCCGGATTGAGGGAAATCGCGGTAACCACTCATTTTGAACATCCCTATGAAGTTACACCAGAAGCAATGTACGCTGTTCAGGCTTTCCGAAAGCAAGGGATTTCCGTCTATAATCAAGCAGTGTTCACTGTTGAGAACAGCCGGCGAAATGAGATGGTGGCGCTTCGGCATTTTCTTCGTAAAATCGGTGTCGATCCGTATTATACCTTTAATACCAAAGGCAAGGAAGAGACCCGCTCGTATCGTGTACCGCTCGCCCGGCTTCAGCAAGAGATCAAGGAAGAAGCGCGTCTCATGCCGGGCTTGGAACGTTCGGATGAGGCCGTTTACAATGTCCCGGGTCTCGGTAAAAATTATCTGCGTGCCCAGCAGCACCATTCGCTGCTGTCCATTCTTCCGAACGGCCGACGTGTGTATGAGTTTCATCCCTGGGAGAAGAATCTGTCGCTCGCTAAAACATTTATTGATGTGGATGTGTCTATCACAGATTATTTGAATGAGTTGAAACGGCGCGGGGAGAAGCTTGAGGATTATAAGTCGATTTGGTATTATTTTTAAAAATTATGGTTAGGGGAACGAGGTTAGTGGTTAGCGGTTGATGGCAAAATAAACGTGCACCCCCAAAGGGG
>JABMRT010000192.1 GCA_013202295.1 Candidatus Zhuqueibacterota bacterium | reverse complement strand
GGATTCGACCTGCAACACAATTACCCAAATCCCTTCAATCCCTCAACCGAGATTCAGTACTCTTTAGCAGAAGATGCCCATGTCACACTTTCTGTGGTTGATATGCTGGGGCGAACCACCAAGATCATTCTTTCCAATGCTCGTCAGTCTTTAGGCAGTCACTCCACCCATTGGGATGGGAATGATGACTCTGGTCAGCCTGCTTCGAGTGGAACGTATTTGCTTGTGCTGAATGTTGGCAATGAGATGAAGACACAGAAAGTAATAGTGGTTCGGTAACCACAAGAAACAATCTAAAGTAAATAAAAATGTGCCCGCTGCTTTTAAGGTGGCGGGTATTTTTTTGCCCAACCCTAGATCCTTCGACTTCGCTCAGGATGACACCCCACCAATTGCCTTGTCATTTCGAGGTATGCAGTATTTCCCGAAAAATCCAACTAATTTAATAACACAATCTTTTGTCTCGCCTGGAAGTGGTCTGATTTCATCTCAATGACATATACACCGGATGCCGCAACACGTCCTGTATACGATTTTCCGTCCCAATGGATGAGATGTTTTCCCGCCTGTTTTTCAGTGTCCAATAGGGTTCGGATTTTCTGTCCCTTTAAATTGAATATCGTGATTCGAACAGGGGATTTTTTCGCCACGGTAAAGGGTATGGCTGTTCCGGCATTGAATGGATTGGGATAATTCTGCTTCAACTCCCAGGAAGTCGGGCTGCTCTGAATATCCAAATCAGGATCAACAGCAGTGCCAAGTCCGAATTTTTCCAATCCCCACCACACCGTTTCATCCACTGTCTGATCAAGAGTGATCTCAAATCGGTTGTTCCCGACAGGTTGGAATGATGTCGGTGCGCCCATCTCTTCTCCGGTTTCATCCAATCTGTAAAGGTGGAGGGAATCTGCATGTATAAACAGGCCAAGCGTCACAGAAACAGGATGCATTTCTGTGGGTGCGTTGCCCCAGCTGTCATGCACGGTGATGAGACCGTCCCAGATCATATTGCTGTTCTGTATTGTTGTGCTTATGGTGAACAGGGATTTTTCCGCATCCACTAATCTATCCTCTGTGAGTGACACCCAGGTCAGGGTTGCAAAGTCGGTAGCAGATCGCAATGTCAGTGCTCCGGCTGTGTGATTGGGATAGTCCTGTAGGAAACCGGTGAAACCGATGAATCGCTTCGTATTGACCTGAAGCAATCCATCTGTATCCCATACAATTTCATCCGTGTCCGATACATAGGGGCTCACCGGTTCAGGCGGAAAGGCGTCCAGATTAATGTTCTGCGGACTGTTAAAATCCACATTTCGTATCGCGTGTTCCAAAGCCAGTTTGTCCGGAAAAATGTCCGGGCCGGCCCAGTACAGGTTATCCTGTTTGGGAAGAAGCAGGATGTCCTTCTCTGAAAAAGCCAGTTCAATCGTCTCCTCAGCCGGAGTGATCATGCCCATGCGGAATGCCAACGCACAGGATGGGATCAGGCTCATCATGGCCGTGTTCCGGTGAATACCGAAAAAACCGGGGACCTTATCGGTTTCCCATTCATACTGGGAGCCGCCATAATCAAAAAACATCGGCCCGTCCGTATCGTAAAATCCCGCATATCCGGTGATAAAGAGCACCCCTTCGCTCTGATAGCGGTTGGGAAAGGGATGGTTGTACTCACTGAGTGTCATGGGTTTGCCGGCGACTGGAACACCTCCGAGAAGCCTGACAATAGCGCCGCCGTTTTCATCACGGACCATGGGCTGATTATTCATGGTCCAGTCCGTGGCAGACCAGGGGATATTCGGAAAAGAGGGGTGGTCCCAATACGCATGATTGTCGATGTAATCCAATTCTGACTGAATGGCCATATCACCGGGGCCCACACCCCAATTGGTCCCGGTCAGAGGAACCTGCACTCCAAGTCCATGCAAGTGCGCAGTCATTTCCACAAAATAATCATCTTGCAGTTTCTTGTAGAAGGCGCTCATATCCATCACGCGGTTGTCCGAGAAACTCACACACTCATGATATGCAATCCGGCGGATGGACCCCTCCTCCAGATTTTCATCCTCCTCCAGTCCATTGATCCAGCTTGCTCCGAGGTGAATGTCGTCAAACCAGTAGGAGCCGGTTTCGTCTCCCAATGAAAAGGATAAACGCGTGTCCTGATCATTGTTATCGGGTGCTCTGAAACTGAATTGAAAGGTCTGCCATTCCGAATTCGTCTGGAACGTGGCGCTGTAATAGACCGTCCAGGGATCTGTATCTTTTTGGATTGAGACTTGAATATTTCGATTTCCATCCGACCGGCCCGCGAATGTCACGGTTGAAAGAGAATCTTTCACAAGAGAAAGGTCCACCTGTTTCCACTGGATATGCCAGTTGGTGCCGGTCACATTCGTCACTTCCACATGCGCGCACCTCAACCCTTCGAACGGACTCGTTTCATCAATAGCCATATTGGCGGTTGCTCCTTCATGCTGTTCCAACACCCAGTTTTGGTTGATCGGATCTGTTTCAAAGGTTCCATCCCGCACCTGCTCATCTTCGCCCTGCGGCCGGAGGCCTTGGTTCCACTCGGCTCTGAGTGCTTCGGTGTCTGCATATTTCGAGCGCAGGTATTCGATCCACAAGTCGTCGAGAATCCTGACGTGAAACATGGGGAAGTCACCGCCGTCATCCTGCCATCGAATGGAACCGTCCCTCCACATTCTGTACAATGAGTTCTCATTGGTGATTTCCACCATGGCCATCACTGGATCGTCTTTCAGAGCAAGTCCTGTATAGGGATTGAGATGGGTGAGCAACTGTGTGGCATACTCTTTCTGCAATGCAATGAGTTGGGGATCAAAATAAGTCACGCCCTTGCCGAAATTCAGGATGGAGTCAGCCGCTGCCACGCCGTCCTGGGTGCTGAAGGCCCGGCTGACATGCAGATTCATATTGATGTATACTCCATTCCTTTTCAGCTCATAGATGAATTTCTCCAACCTGTCCAGAGTCACAGGATCCAGATGGCGGGTATCCTGGCCATACTCCATCAGGCTTGGCCCACCCCAACCATTGTCAATATGATGGAACCGGATCAGATTGAATCCCATTTTTCGGAGACGGCCCGACACAAACGGAGCTTTGCTTTGATCTGGGAATGCACCAGCCGCAACTGAGTTTGTTCCATAAAACCGGATGCGTTCCCCATTTATGGCAAAGTGACCCTCCTGAATCCCCACAAATTCATCCGATTCGATGGGATCAATGGAAAAGTCCGGCATAAAACGCTGGCTGGTGGTATCGTCCGGAGGCAGGTAAAAGTTGAAACCTTCTTCGAAATTTTGTGCATTGAGCCAGGTAACTGAACCGACAATGATGATCATCCAAATTGTTGTTTGAGTACGACTCATCGGTATCTCCTTAAATTGAATCCAAATGAATTTACATCATGAAAGAATGAATATCAATCATTTTGATATTTAAGAAGTATGAAATGCTGTTTTATTTCCCTTCTCCAAAACGCCTGTCATTCAGGTAATTTATTGACCCGGAATCCACCCCTTACTCATTACCCTGGATTCCCACCAGAGTTAAATCTGCACTTGATGCGAAGCGGGATGGACAAGAGGTGGGGAGTCATTTCTCGATAAAATCGAGACAGATCCCGGCAAGCTGAGACAGGCTGTGCATTTATTGGATGGGAGGAAGACAGTCCGAAGCAGAATTCATCTTGACATTGCTGATTACAAAAACTAAATTCCAAATAACGCTTCAGATTATTTTCAACGCAAAAAAAGTCCTCTAATGCTTGGTTGTTATGCTTACAAATTGTATAGACACTAAATCCAGGAGGTGAAAATGTCCCCAGAAAAAAAGATGAACCGTCGTAAATTCTTGGGCGCAACAGCCGCTACTTTTGCAGCGACTATTGTCCCGAGACACGTACTTGGCGGACCCGGATACATCGCTCCGAGCGATAAAATTAATATTGGGTATATCGGATGCGGCACTCAAGGAATCCGGGAGATGACAAGGCTCATCACCAATCCGGAGATACAAATCACTTCTGTGTGTGATCCCAACCAAAACAGTACAGATTATGTGGACTGGTCCCTGCATGATATCCGCGATAGCATACGCGATCTATTGGAAATGCCTGCATGGGGTGAAGGTCTTAAAGGTATACCCGGAGGCCGGGAAATCGGACAGGAAGTGGTTGAGAAATACTATGCAAAAGAAAGGGCATCCAAGAGTTATAAAGGATGTGCTTCCTATACAGATTTCCGGGAGCTGCTTGAAAAGGAAAAGGATCTGGATGCTGTCAAGGTTATGACACCAGACCATCTTCATGCCGCTGTATCCATTGCAGCCATGGAAAAAGGCAAACATGTGGTGATTCACAAGCCAATCGCAAATCGGATCTATGAAGCCAGAAAAACCATAGAGACTGCCCAGAAAACAGGCATGAGTACACATCTGTTGGCCTGGAGCCAAAGACCGGGATTGGCTCTCATCAAGGATTGGATAAAAGACGGCGCAATTGGCACCTTGCGGGAAATACATAACTGGTCCAACAGGCCGGTTTGGCCGCAATGGACAGCCAATCCTGTTGAGACGCCGCCGATCCCCAAGGGTTTTGACTGGGATTTATGGCTCGGACCCGTACCGGATCGTCCCTATCATCCCAATTATACCCATGCTGTATTCCGGGGCTGGTATGATTTCGGAGCTGGCAGTATTGCGGATATGGGCACGTACAGCCTCTGGCCGTTATTCATGGCGTTTGGTTTGAATAAACCGCCTGTCAGTGTGGAAGCGTACGGAACCACCACCTGTAAAATCGTCAATCATGAGAGCCTGGAGGAGGAGAATCATGTGGCCTTCCCGCATTCCAGTATCATTCGTTTTAAATTACCGGCTCAGGGAGAGTGGTCGCCGCTTGATCTGTTCTGGTATGATGGCGGGATGAAACCATCCACACCTGATGAATTGGAAGTGGACAATGAAACGTTGTCTAGAGAGGGAATGATGTTTGTCGGCGATCGTGGAAAAATTCTTGCCGGATTTCGGGGTGAAGATCCGAAATTAATTCCTGAGAAAAGGATGCGTGAATATCTGGGAGATCCATCCGAAGAGACTGATCAGCAACAAAGACGCGGGGGCAGTCGTGACAGTGCCTGGATCGAGGCATTTAAGGCGGGCACACAATCACCGGGAAGTTTCCTGAATGCTGGAGCAGTGACAGAAACGATACTTCTTGGCGCTGTGGCCTTACGAGCTGGAGAAAAAATACTGTGGGATGCCGAAAACATAAAAGTTACCAACATGGCTGAAGCGAATAAATATCTTTCCCGTGAATACCGGAAAGGATGGGAGTTGTAAGCTTTTTTATCTTCCGCACACCAAAAAATATGGAGATTGAGATGTCAACAAGAAGGGATTTTTTCAAAAAAAGTATCACAACCTGTTTAGCAATCCATGGCGCTCAAGTGTTCAATCCCGCCCGGTTACTGGCTACACCAGGCATGGTGAAAGATGATATATCCATTGCTCAGTGGGCGTTGGTTGATGAAATCCGCGAAGGCAAATGGAAGACGTTGGATTTTCCAAAGATCGCCCGTGAAGCATTTGATATCAACGGCATTGAATTTGTGAACACGCTTTTCGAATCTCCCACCTATGAATATTTAAAGCAGCTCAAGGAAAATGCATTGACTCATGGAGTCACGATGGTATTGATCATGGTAGATGATGAGGGAGAAACCTGCACACCGTCAAAAGAAGAAAGAAAACAAACCGTCATCAATCATCAAAAATGGATAGATATCGCCCACTTCTTAGGATGTCAGGCCATACGTACCAACTGCAGAGGACCCCAGGATGTTAATAAAAAAGAAGCTCTGAAATGGGCAGCCGATACATACCAACAAATGCTGGAGTATGCTATTCCTGCTAATGTGGGACTCTGTATTGAGAATCACGGAGGCGTATCCAATGACGCCGACTGGATGGTCGCTTTGATGAAAAAGGTAAACAGCCGTTATTTCGGTTCCTACCCGGACTGGCGCAGACCTTCCGACCGATTTGATAACTATGGTTATTTACAAAAAATGCTTCCCTGGGCAATGGGACTGTCTTATCGGAATCAACCGGATGAAGAAACATCTAAAAAGATGATACAGTTGTGCCATGATTCAGGGTATAGAGGTTGGTATGGTATTGAATCGTCAGGTTGTGATGCGATTCGCGAGGGAAAGAGAATCCTTAAAAAGTATTTATTGAATTAGTAAAATCTGTTATTTTTGGTATAACATAATCATTCAACCGATTGTTATAGACTTTTGGTGGAATCATTTTACGCTTTGTTCTCTATGCCAGTCAAGTCCGTAGGTTGTCCCGACGGCTGATTACAATATTATGGCGTAATAATTATGTGGAGAAATATGAGCAATGTCAAAAACCTGGAGGCCATAAAAGCCAAAGGTCTTGCAGTATTTACCTTTTAAAACAATCAAGAATGGATCTGTATGCAATGCGGCGCCCATTTATCGATAAACCGCGAAAATTGTCTTGAATGTGGTGTGAAGATAGTGTTTGAATTGAAAAGGATTCAATCATAAGGAAGGAATTTTAACATGAAGCAAGAAAATATGAATCGAAGAAAATTTTTAAAGCGAACATTATCTTCCGCTTCGATTGCTTTCGCGACACCAACCATAGTAACTTCTAATGTATTTGGAAAAAACGATACAATTGCCATCGGGCAAATTGGTTGCGGTCGAATCGCACGGGCGCATGACATACCTGAAATATTGAATTATTCCACAGCCCGGATAGTCGCTTGTTGTGATGTCGATTCGAAGAGAGCAAACGAGGGAAAGCAGTTTATTGAGAGTGGATATACTGAAAAAACGGGGAAGACGAATGATATAGATGTAAAAGCTTATACGAATTATCAGGAAATGCTTCAGGATAAACGCATCGACGCGGTTGTTATTTCCACCCCCGATCATTGGCATGCACAACTCGTTGTTGAAGCTGCCCTTGCAGGCAAAGATATCTATTTGCAAAAACCTGCCTCTCTTACCATAGAAGAAGGCAGATTAATGAGTGATATTATCCATCGAACAGGCCGCATTTTTCAAGTTGGAAGCCAGCAGCGATCAGCAAATCCCTGGCCGCAGTTTAAACAGGCTTGTGAATTGGTAAGAAATGGCAGGATCGGTGAGGTTCATACAGTTTATGTGGGTTTGCTGGGCGATCCCGGAGGAGAAGAAGAACCGAAAATGGTTGTTCCATCAAATTTAAATTATGATATGTGGCTTGGTGCAACGCCCAATGTTTATTATACCGAAAAACGTGTTCATCCACAGCATGACTACTCAAGGCCAGGGTGGCTCAGGTGTGAGCAATTCGGAGCAGGAATGATTACCGGCTGGGGAGCGCATCATGTCGATACAGCACATTGGGGTATGGATACGGAATATACCGGCCCGATTGAAATTGAAGCCGAAGCAGAATTCCCGCAACATGGTTTATGGAATGTTCATGGAAAATTCAAAGCAACAGCAAAATATAAAAATGGCGTCACCATGCATCTGGGAGGGGACAATCCCAATGGCGTTAAATTTGTCGGTACTGAAGGCTGGATATTCGTATCCCGAGGCGCACAGAAAGTAACTTCTTCTGATCCCAGTTCACCAGATTTGGCTTTAAAAGCATTGGATGCAAGTGATCCAAAGATTTTGGAATCCAAAATTGAGAATAATGAGATTCATTTATACCACAGTAAAGAACAGCATGGTAACTGGCTCGAATGTATCAAGACGCGAAAGCAGCCTGTAGCGCCTGCTGAAATTGCTCATCGTTCATGTTCCGCATGTTTAATTAGTCATATTGCAATGAAGTTGCCACGAAAATTATACTGGGATCCTCAAAAGGAACGTTTTATTAATGATGATGAAGCAAACACCATGCTCAGCAGACCAGAACGTTCCCAGTACGGCGTTAACTTTGTATTAAAAGGATTTAAATGATAATACTTTAACACGAAGGGGTATAAAATGGCCAAACATTTATACGGTATAGCTTTAATCCTTGTCACTCTGTTTTCTTGCAGCTCAAAAGACGTCAAGACAATTTCTATAATAAACACTGGAAAGTCTAACATCGATGCGCCTGTTGAATTTGCGATTCCAGGTACCTCCGGCGAAACCAAATTT
The DNA here is from genome assembly GCA_013202295.1 of Candidatus Zhuqueibacterota bacterium. Taxonomy (GTDB): domain Bacteria; phylum Zhuqueibacterota; class QNDG01; order QNDG01; family JABMRT01; genus JABMRT01. Next base: position 9,870 of record JABMRT010000192.1, on the reverse strand, counting down.
TATGCAGCTTCAAATGGAAGTGAGGAATTTATACTGCAGGCAACACCGACTTTATTTCACTCTGATGAAAAATTATCTTTATGTTCCATTCTTCCCTCTGGAATTAAAGAAGGGACATATTCAATTCATCCAATTCAGGCAAAATCGATTTTCACTTTAGAAGAGAATGAAAAAGGACAGTTACAAGTTATTGAAAACGATGAACCAGTTTTTACTTACAATTTCGGGATGCAGCTTGCCAACGAAGCGCCGGAACGTTATCGACGTTCAAGTTACATACATCCGCTGTACGATTTACAAGGTAACATATTGACAGAAGATTTCCCGGATGATCATTACCATCATCGAGGCGTATCATGGATGTGGCCAAAAGTTTTTGTTGCCGGGGAAAGATACGACCTCTGGCATATTTATGGTAAGGATGCTGAACTTCCCGGAATTCATCACATATTTGAAAAATGGATAACCAGAGAAACAGGCGCTGTATGCGCGGTTATTAAACTGAAGAATTACTGGCAATTGGAGACCAAAGAAAAAGTGATGGACGAGTGGGTTTCAATTCGCGTTTTTCGTAAAGCAAATAATGGACGTGCGATTGACATCAGCCTGACCTGGAAATCGATTGTTACCGTTGAATTTGAAGGCCAGACAACAAAGGGATATGGTGGATTGAATTTTCGTTTTGCTCCACGCGAACAAACAGAACTGACTTCATATGAAGGAAAAGAAAAAGATAGCGATCTTAAAAACTTGTCTTGGGCTGATTTATCGGCTATCTTTAATAATAGCGGCAAATTTTCTGGAGCGGCGATCTTTCAGCATAAAGACAATTCAGATTTTCCCGCTGGTTGGTGTCTGAGGCATTATGGATTTTTGGGTATTGCATGGCCAGGCGTTGAGCGTATTAAATTGAATCCCGGAGAACAAATTACATTAAAAGCTCGAATTTGGGTACACGATGGAAATGCCACAGAAGGAATGTGCGAAGAGGCTTATGAAGCGTTTCAAAATCCGCCGCAAATGACTTTGGAATAAAGTAAAAAATGAGTTTTACTGAGCTATATGGATATTTGATCCTGAAGTGACATAACGCCCAATCTAATTTGGAGTCCATGCATGAAACTTATGCTTTATATTATTTTAATAATAGCGAATATATTTCTCATGATATCATGCGGGACAAAAAATGACGTTGTTCGCAATTTTACAGGAGCAAATGGTGAAATAAAACTATTGACGATTCATCCCGGCCATTTTCACGCGGCTTTGGTGCAGAAGACAATGTATGACCAAATTTCTCCAGAGGTATATGTCTATGCACCGCTAGGCCCCGATGTTGAAGATCATTTAAACCGTATTGAGGATTTTAATAGCAGAAAAGAAAATCCCACGAATTGGCGCGAGGTCGTTTATACTGGGGAAGATTTTCTTGAAAAAATGCTGAAAGACAAGAAGGGGAATGTCTTAGTTACTTCGGGTAATAATGAAAAGAAGATTATTTATATCAAAGCTGCCATTGACGCCGGTATCAACGTTCTTGCCGACAAGCCAATGTGCATAAATGAAAATGGTTTTAATCTGCTGAAACAAGCGTTTGTCGCTGCTGAAAAAAATGGTGTTTTATTGTATGATATCATGACCGAACGGAGCGAAATTACAACTATTCTTCAAAAGGAATTGTCGTTAATTCCCGATGTATTTGGAGAATTAACCGAAGGCACACCGGAAAATCCGGCAATCGTAAAAGAAAGCGTTCATCATTTCTTTAAATATGTGGCAGGGAATCCTGTCAAACGTCCCGCCTGGTTTTTCGATGTGACTCAGGAAGGTGAAGGTATTGTCGATGTAACCACCCATCTGATTGACCTGGTTCAGTGGGAATGTTTCCCTGAACAAATCATTAATTATGAAACAGAGATTCAAATCATCAACACCAAACATTGGCCGACCTATTTATCGCTTTCGCAATTCAAACAAGTGACACATTTACCTCAATTCCCTGAATATTTATCTCCTCTGTTACAGGATGACATTCTACCAGTCTATTGTAATGGAGAAATCGTTTATAAAATAAAAGGGTTTCATGCTAAGGTTTCTGTTGTCTGGAACTATCAAGCTCCGGAAGGAGCAAAAGATACACACTATTCCGTTATGCGTGGCAGCAATGCCAACCTGGTTATCTTGCAAGGTAAAGAACAAAATTACAAGCCGGAGCTCTATGTAGAAACAGTAAACCAGAAAAATACTATGACATTGGAACATAATTTAAAGAAAGCAGTCCATACTCTGCAGAAAACATATCCTGGAATTGGATTTATAAAATGTAAAGAGAAATGGCATATTACTATTCCAAATGAATTACGGGTTGGACATGAAGCACATTTCAGCCAGGTTACAGAACGATATCTTAACTATTTAGTGGATGGGAAACTTCCGGATTGGGAAATTCCGAATATGATTGCAAAATATTATATTACAACAACAGCCTTAAAAATGGCAAAAAATGTTAAATAAAACGATTTACTTCAGGAGAAAATATTTGTTATGAAAAACATATTACTTATCATATTCTTACTTGCAGCAATGACTTTAATGGCGCAAACCAGCCATGTGGAACCTGGCGTCTACTGTTGGAATGATTTAAAAGTAGAGAAGCAAGAGACGCAGGATGTGCGGCCAATCCTGGAAGGCGCATCCTGTGATTTGGAGATCCTAAAAGTGGATGCATTCACGATACCTCCTGGTGTAATGCGGGACATCAACTATGCACAAGAATTTGTTGAGACTCTGATGATTATTAAAGAAGGTACTCTGGATGTTCGTCTGGGGGATGACTATAAAAATCTGGGCCCTCGAAGTGTGGTTATGATTATGCCGGGTGATGCATTTCAATATCAAAATACGGGAACCGTCCCGACCACTTTTTATTTACTGACTTTTCAATTCCGTCAACCTGCGGACGCGGCACGGGCAGACAGTTCCGGTGGGTCTTTCATGATCGATTATGAAGACCTGGAGTTTGAACCGCACGATAAAGGCGGACTCCGTAATTATTATCACAGATCCACAGCCATGTTTGATTATGCTGAAATGCATGTTACTACATTGAATCCTCAAATTAAAAGTCACGAGCCGCATACGCATGGAGCAGCAGAATTTGTTTTAATGATTTCAGGAAATACTCAAATGCAGATTGGTGATACTATTTACAAAGCTACAGCCGGAGATCTTTATTATATGGAATCGGATAATTCTCACGCGATTCAAAATATTGGTGATGAACCTTGTATGTATTATGCATTTCAATGGGAGTAAGCAGGCTTGTAAAGAAAATAAGTAGCAGAGTGGAGATTGATCCACCTTTCGAAATGCCCCCACTTCAAGATTTTATCCCTCCTGTGCAGGATCCCCAGTAAAACCGGGATAAGCATGATTATAACCACATTCCAAGATCCTTCGCTTCACTAAGGATGACAATCCATTCCCGAAACGTGTCATTCCGGGTCTGCTCCGGAATCGAATCCTTTAATGCTGTAAACGCGAATCCACCCGTACATGTTCTCTCATGTGAAGATTTTTTACAAACGCAATCCATTTTTACACGATTAATGCTTTACAGCACCCGTAAAAAGTTCTATATTACAGAGACATCATGAGGAGCACATCGTGAAATGTCCTATTCATTCCGATAAACATTATTCAAGGAGGCTGCAGTGAAGCATCAAGCATTCATCGCATGTTTGGCCCTATTGTGCGCTTGTTCATTCTCAACGGGCGAAGGATGGCAGGATCTGTTCAATGGCAAGGATCTTTCCAATTTTGAAGTGCTGAACGGAGACGGCCAATTTATCATTGAAGACGACGAGATCGTGGGTGTGAGTCGGATGGATATTCCGAATACGTTTCTGGCCACGAAAAAGGCATACAGCGATTTTATCCTTGAATATGAAATCAAGATTGAAGCCGGATTGAATTCAGGGGTGCAGATTCGCAGTCTGAGCTTGCCGGAGTATAAAAACGGCCGGGTACATGGATATCAGATTGAGATGGATCCGTCAAAGCGCGCGTGGACCGGCGGGTTTTATGAAGAGGGGCGGCGGGGCTGGCTGTACAATCTCGAATGCAATCCCAAAGCAAAAACAGCGTTCAAGGCGGAGGACTGGAATCATTTCCGGGTGGAGGCCATTGGCTCCCATTTTCGGGTCTGGCTTAACGGTGTGCCTTCCGCGGATGTGATGGATGAACTCATCCCCGAAGGATTTATCGCGCTGCAATTGCACGCGATCTATTCCGGCGCGGATGAAGGCAAGACGGTGCGGTTCCGGAACATTAAAATTCTAACCGATGACCCGGAGTCGATGGCACTACCGATCACAAATGCAATCCCGCAGGTCAGCTATCTGACGAATCAATTGACGGAGCGTGAAAAGGCCGAAGGATGGCAGCTGCTCTGGGACGGAAAATCCACCACAGGTTGGAGAGGCGCGAAGCTCGATCAATTTCCTGAAAGCGGATGGAAGATTGAAGACGGCATCCTCGCTGTCCAGAAATCGGATGGGGGAGAATCCACGAACGGCGGGGACATTGTGACCGTACAGCAGTTTGGCGATTTTGAGCTAGAGGTCGATTTTAAAATCACCAAGGGCGCGAACAGCGGCATCAAGTATTTTGTAGATACAGAGCTAAACCAGGGCGAGGGATCCTCCATCGGGTGCGAATATCAGATTCTCGATGACGCGAATCATCCGGACGCAAAACAAGGCACAGACGGCAATCGCACGCTGGCGTCGCTATATGACATTATTCCGGCGAATGCGCATTATTTTTCACCGAATGAGAGCACATCCAAGCGTGTGAACACATATGGATGGAACCGGGCGAAGATCATAGTGCGGGGCAATCATGTCGAGCATTATTTGAACGGCATCCAGGTGATCGAATATGAGCGGCGCACGCAGACCTGGCGCGCCCTGGTGGCCCGGAGCAAGTATGTGGTGTGGCCCAATTTCGGTGAACGGGAGACCGGGCACATTCTGCTTCAGGATCACGGGGATGAAGTTCAGTTTAAAAATATCAAGATGAAGACGGAGGCGGGATCATGAGCGAGGAAATCACGAGACGGAATTTTATTAAAACCACATCCGCGGTGACGACCGGATTGTCGCTGGGCGTGACCGCGCTTTCCGCCAAGAGCTACGGCCGGATCATGGGCGCGAATGACCGGGTGAATTTCGCGGTGGCCGGTGTGCGCAGCCGGGGTGCAGAGCACATTAAATCAATCAGTGTATGTAAAAACGCGGCGGTCACGCATGTTGTGGATGTGGATCAGCGCTATTTGGAACAGAGCGCGGCGCTTGTGCTCGAAAGATCCGGAACCGCGCCCGTGAAAGAAAAAGACATCCGCGTGTTTCTCGAATCCAAAGACGTGGATGCGATCACAATCGCCACGCCGGAGCATTGGCACGCGCCTATGGCGATCCTCGGGATGCAGGCGGGCAAGCACGTGTACGTGGAGAAGCCGTGCAGTCATAATCCGGCGGAAACGGACATGTTGATCCAGACGCAGAAGAAAACGGGCATGCTGGTGCAGATGGGCAATCAACAGCGTTCCTCCATTCACACGCAAGAAGCCATGCGGAAAATCCATGACGGAATCATTGGCCGCGCGTATTATGGCAGAGCATGGTACAGCAACAAACGGCCGGGCATCGGTATCGGTCAGGTTGTTCCTGTACCCGATACTTTGGACTGGGATCTCTGGCAAGGACCTGCGCCGAGACGGCCGTACAAAGATAATGTGCATCCCTACAACTGGCACTGGTTCTGGAACTGGGGCACGGGCGAGACATTGAACAATGGCACGCATGAGGTTGATCTCTGCCTCTGGGCGCTGGATGTGAAATATCCCAAACGTGTGAAAGCGGCAGGCGGACGGTATCATTTTAATGATGACTGGGAGTTTTACGATACACTGCTTGCGAGCTTTGAGTATGATGACAAGATGATCACGTGGGAGGGCAAGAGCTGCAACAGGATGCAGTATTTCGGCCGGGGCCGCGGTGCGACGATTCACGGCACAAAGGGCACAGTGCTGATTGGCCGGAACGGGTATGAGATTTATGACAATGACAACATCCAAACCTTTGTGTATGAGAAACCAGTCAAGGACGCCACGACAGGACTGGGCGGGGGCGGGCCCATGACGGATGCACATTTTCAGAATCTGACGAATGCGATTCGTATGGGTGAGAAATTAAACTCCCCGATTGAAGAGGGCAGTGTGAGTGTGACCATACTGTTGCTTTCCAATATTGCGTGGAAAACGGGACGGACGATGAATCTCGATCCAAAAACTGCGCAGATTCAAAAGGATAATGAGGCGATGAAGTTGTGGGGTCGGGAGTATGAGAAGGGATGGGAACCGAAAGTGTGATCACATAATATGTCATTTCGAACGGAGCGAAGCAGAGAGAGAAATCTAATAGTCGCAATGTTTAGAGATCTCTCGTCTCCCGACACAGTGGGATCCTCGAGATGACAATGATAAGAAGGTTAAATTATGAATAATATTGATAGGCCTGAAGCATGCGTAACCCGCCGCGATTTCATGAAGTCCACAACCATCGTTGGATTGTCCATGGCCGGTGCAGGGATGACAATACCTGTTTTATCCAATAATCGTATCCTGGGTGCGAATGACACAGTACGCGTCGGCATCGCGGGATTAAGGGTGAAGGGAGCGCAGCACATTGATGTGTTCCGCGAAATCCCGAATGTCCGGGTCGCGGCGATTTGCGATGTGGATACGGAGATGCTCGCGCGGGAGAAAGCCAAATTCACTTCCGATGGAGAAACCGTGGATACAATGACGGACATTCGCCAATTGCTCGACCGAAAGGATATTGACGCGATTGTGGTGTCTTCGCCGAATCACTGGCATTCGCTCATGGGTATATGGGCCTGTCAGGCCGGCAAGGATGTTTACGTGGAAAAACCGGTGTCCCATAATGTATGGGAAGGGCGACAGTTGGTCAAAGCATCCAAAAAATATAACCGGATTGTTCAGGCTGGTATTCAGAAACGATCCGATACAGGTCTGGTCGAAGCGTTTAATTACATCCGTGAAGGTCATTTAGGCAGGATCACATTGGCCCGAGGCTTGTGCTACAAGAGGCGCAAATCAATCGGTCTGTCAGAAGGGCCGCAGCCGATTCCCAAAAATATTGATTACAATCTCTGGACCGGCCCGGCCAAGCTTGGCCCTCTGATGCGAAAAAGTCTGCATTATGACTGGCATTGGCAGTGGGAGACTGGCAACGGTGATATCGGCAATCAGGGCATTCATGAGATCGATATGTGCCGCTGGGTGATGGACGAGACCGGTCTGCCGAAATCCGTCACCAGTTTTGGCGGCAGATACGGATACATTGATGATGGCGAGACGCCGAACACGCAGATTTCATTGTATGAATATGACACCGCGCCGCTGATATTTGAGGTGCGCGGCTTGCCGCAATCTCCACAATTAGAAGCTATGGACGCGTATAAAGGAGTGCGCATCGGTGTGGTCATTCATTGTGAGCATGGGTATTTCGCAGGTGGAGATGGGGGCGGCTGGGTGTATGACAATGACGGGAACAAGATCCAGAAATTTGTGGGATCCGGAGGCGTGAAAGAGCATGCGGCCAATTTCATTCAGGCAATTCGTGATCGGGATTCCTCGGCATTAAATGGGCAGATCGAGGATGGGCACATCTCCTCCGCGCTCTGTCATCTGGCGAACATCTCCTATTGCATGGGCACATTGGATAGTCCCGAATCACTCCAAAAAAACATGGAACAAGATTCAGATATTTTGGATGCTTTTGATCGGACCCAGGAGCATTTGATGAAAAATGATGTTCAACTGGATAAACGATCTATCCGCATGGGGCCGAAGCTGATGGTTGCTCCCGGCTCCGAGACATTCGTTAGCAATGAGGAATTTAGTACCGCCTATTTTGCAAATCTACTTCTTCGGCGTGAATACCGCGAACCGTTTGTGGTTTCAGAAATCGACTAATCGTGTTGCCTTCCGGAGGTTTTAAATGAAAAGAATCTGGATATATACAATACTCATTCTGTGTGTCCAAACACTGCTTAGCCAGGATCATATCATCCAGCTCTGGCCGGATGGTGTGCCGGGCGCGATTGAAGATCCCGAATATATCGAAGGACCGGGGGATAGAGATCCCACCCATATTCGCAATGTGACTATCCCTACTTTGTCTGTCTATCTTCCTCCTGCTGAAAAAGCAAATGGCACGGCTGTGGTCATCTGTCCCGGTGGAGGGTATTGGATTCTTGCGTTTGAGCATGAGGGAACTCTTGTTGCTGAATGGTTAAATTCATTGGGGGTCGCTGGTATCATTCTCAAGTACAGATTGCCGGATGAACGGATCATGGAGGATATATCGATCGGCCCGCTTCAGGATGTGCAGAAGGCGATTCGTACTGTCAGGCTGAAGGCTCCCGATTGGAACATCAATCCTCAAAAAATCGGTGTGATGGGATTTTCTGCCGGGGGGCATCTGGCAGCTACGGCATCCACTTTATATGATGATCCGGTTTATCAACCGGTTGATTCAATATCCGCCCGTCCGGATTTTTCAGTGCTGATGTACCCTGTAATTTCTTTCAGAGAGGGTATAGCTCATATGGGATCGCGCAATCGCCTTGTGGGTGATTCGCCGACTGAAGCGCAGATCCATGATTACTCGACAGATGAACAGATTACTTCTGATACACCACCAGCCTTTCTCATCCACTCCATTGATGACGGGTCGGTCCCCATAGAAAACAGTTTGAGATATTTTGAAGCATTGCGCAAAAACAACGTTCCTTGTGAAATGCATCTATTTGAATCCGGTGGGCATGGGTATGGAATTACCAAGGGCAAAGGCTCTGAATCCTCTTGGCCTGACGTAATGGCCCGTTGGCTGAAAATGCATGGGTGGCTATAGCAAGCAAATCTGTTTTATAATCCGATTTCATTTATCAAGGAATAGAGAATGAAAATCAGAATATTATTTTTCATCATTTTAATACTTGGCCTTTCCGTGGCCAACGCCCAGGATGTGACCTCCCTGGTGATCCGTGCAGATCAACCAGGAGCACAAATCAGCCGGCACATTTACGGCCATTTCTCCGAGCATCTGGGACGCTGCATTTATGAGGGATTGTGGGTTGGAGAGGATTCCGACATTCCCAATGTTGATGGGTATCGCAAGGATGTTCTGGAAGCATTGAAGGAGATTGGAACGCCCAATCTGCGCTGGCCAGGCGGCTGTTTCGCGGATACCTATCATTGGAAAGACGGGATTGGTCCGCAAGAGGAGCGCCCCGAAATTGTGAACGTGCATTGGGGCGGTGTGACAGAAGACAACAGTTTTGGTACGCATGAGTTTATGGGATTGTGCGAGATGCTGGAATGCGAGCCTGTGATTTGCGGTAATGTGGGTAGCGGAACGGTTCAGGAAATGGCCGAGTGGGTGGAATATATTACCTCGGACGCGCTCAGTCCCATGACTCGCCTTCGCAAGGCGAACGGCCGCGATAAACCTTGGAAGGTGAAATTCTGGGGAATCGGTAATGAGAATTGGGGATGTGGCGGCACTATGACCGCAGATTTTTACTCCGATCAATTACGTCGCTTTGCTACATTCTGCCGGGATTACGGCGAGAATAAACTCTTTCGTGTGGCGTGCGGCGCCACGACCGATGATTATTACTGGACCGAGACGCTGATGCATGAATGGCAGAAAAGCCCGGACTGGGTCAGGGGATACATGCAGGGACTTTCCCTCCATTATTATACAGTATGTCATGACT
>JABMRT010000191.1 GCA_013202295.1 Candidatus Zhuqueibacterota bacterium | reverse complement strand
CAGGATTGCCTTCGCTGTCCATGGGTGTTCTCTCGCGATCCAGAAAATAATCATCCAGTGACATTGTCAGCGGGCGAAGCCCGTTCACACGAAGCTGTATGGTAAGCCGCTTGATAAAAGAAGTTTTACCCGAAGAGGAAGGGCCGGCAATGAGCACAATCCTTGTGTCATGCTTTCGTTTTGCAATCTCATCAGCAATGGACGCGATTTTTTTCTCGTGAAGTCCTTCAGCAATTTTAATAAGCTCCGAGATCTCTCCGGTCTCAATGGCACGGTTCAGTTCATCCGGATGTTCGATGCCCAGAATTTCCACCCACTGACCATATTCGTGAAAGACTTGAAATAGTTTTTTCTGTTCCTGATAGGGCGGTAGTACGTTGATATTGTCTTCATCCGGCAGGCGCAGAATCATGCCAGGCGCCCAGAGTACAAGATCAAATGTTTTCAACCATCCAGCCGAGGGAAGCAAGGGATATCCCATACACGTTGTTGTTTTGCCACATCGGTATGGATACATCGTGGCGAGCGGTTTTAGCCCGAAAGCCTCTTTTTCAGAAGTTGTATCGGATAATTTTTCATCCGGTTCAATCGGATCATCCTGTCCAATTGTCTCAACCATATGAAGCTTAAGCTCCCGCAGCATGGCCTGCGAAAACGATTCTTCTCCCTTCATCTGGCAATACAGACCCTTGCCGAGAGAGTGGTCGATGATCAATTGTTTTTTCGGATACAGTTCTTCAAACGCACGCACCAGTACAAGGCAAAGGGTGAGCTGATATGACCGCCGGCCCTCGAGGGCATTAATCGAGATCCACTCGATCGCAGCATTGTCTGATATCTCCTCACGCAATGACCGAATGTGATTGTTGACTTTGGCGAGAACAATCGCATGGGGGATGTCCGGTTTGACTTGCTTCAGAATATCCAACAATAAAATGGATCCTGAAAAAGTGCGGGTTGCTCCGGATTGAAATTTGGCTTGCCACTGGCTCATGTATGCCTCTATTGTTTATCTTCCTGCTGATTGATTGTTGAATTCATTTAAAATAGACAATTTCGTAATTCACGACAAGTTCTTTTATCGTGATTTTTGAAATCCATTGACTCGATGAGGAAATATTAGTATTTTTATTTTCCTGTTCATCAAAATCAAGTGAGACCTTTTGAAAGATTTACCAGTTTCTCAAACCGATTATCACGTTCATACTGCTTATTGTCACCATGCAACGGGCGAGATGGAGGCGTATGTTCTGCGCGCGATCCAGCTCGGCTTTACCGAGATCGGGTTCTCGGATCACGCGCCGGTGCGCGATCTGTACGATCCTGAACATCGCATGAAGTGGAATCAATTTTCAATCTATGTCGATACCATCCAAGGTTTGCGTGAGAGCTATCCCCAGATTCAAATTCTGTTAGGCATTGAGGCAGATGTATACAATGGATTTGAATCCTCCCTTATTGAATTAAAGGGAACCTTTCCAATCGATTATGTCATCGGGTCGGTGCATTTTATAGAGGGAGTTCCGGTTTTTATGTATGAAGCGGAGCCCCTGTCTGATGATGAAATTCGCGCGTTTATCACAGAATATTTTGACCGGTTGATTCGGGGAGTGCGATCCGGACTGTTTGATGTGATCGCCCATGTGGATGTGATTAAATGGAATTATCCGGACCGGACGGATTTCATCCAAACTCAGGCGGAACGGCTGTTTCAAGAAATTCAGAAGACCGGTCTGGCGATTGAATTGAACACGTCCGGATTGAGGAAGAAACCCGGGGAAACATATCCGGGTTTGAATCTGATACGATTGGCGGGTCAATACAAAATTCCGATTATCACGGGATCGGACGCGCATGAACCCAAACATGTCGGAGCAGATTTCCATCTTGCGAAGGAGCTGCTCCAAAAAGCCGGATATACCACCTGTTTCAGGTTCCGTCCCGCACTTCTCGCATACCGTGTTTGATAATCTGATCGAATTATGATCATAATGGGGTGATTCTTCCCATACTGTTTTGATTTTGTGCAACTCCCTTTCAATTTGTGAATCCTTCTATCTAATAAATGCTCAGTAAAAAATCTCGCACTTTTCATGAACTAACATTATTATTATCAATGTATTGGCAATTTGGTTGTCAGGAATATCTTTCGTGTGCACCTTTCTCTGGCATAAACATTGCTTAAATGGATGACATCAAGGCAATAATCAGTAATTCAGCAATATGAATGAGACATGAGCACAAAATGAATTTTCTTCGTAGAAAAAAAATGGCCGGCTTTTTAACACTTCTCCTGAGTGGTTTGTTGTTGTTGGGATGGATTGGCAGTCTTACTGCGGCTCGTATGGAGTCGTGGGATTCCCGCGTTTATGGCGGTCGAATTCCCTATAAAACACGGATTCTTCTAAATCGACTGCATGAAGATTTGCGTTCGGCGGATCTGATCATCAATGCACATTCTGATCATCTTTTATTTCAGGATGAAGATGGAAACGCGCATGAATTCAATTTTATGTATGGCGCACTATGGCAAAATGATTATCCGTTTATGGTCGATGTTAAAAAGTTTCATTTTGAATTCAGGGATGGACGTGGCAATCTGTTGAATGCGAATAGCAATCCTGATGAGATTGTAACCATTGGTTATGTGTTGCATCTTGAGGATCAGGGCAAGGAAGTGCTGGCCAACCTTTCAGTTCGACTCTCTAGAAAAGATCGTGACTGGACTGAAAATGCAGGACTGATTGCGGCAGCAGCTTCATTAAATTAGATATCTTCTCATTTTCATTTTTCTCTCTCTCCGGGTGCCCCGAACAACTGTTCGGGGCATTTTTTTATCCCTTCGATTCAAATCCAACCTGATCGATAGCCGCATTCCTGCTTGACAACCTAAAGGTTTTACATTATCTTGCTTTATCTTAAATCTGATCAGCCACAGGTTCGAAATGTCCCAGACACAAAAATCAAATCAATCACTGCTTCAAAAATCCATTGCCTATTATCTTGAGTATCAGGACAATCTGGTAAAGATCGCAGTAATCGCAGGACTGCTTGGATTCGTCGGCTATCGCATTCTCATCTTCAGTCAATTTCCCGGCACCTGGGAATCCACCCTCCGTCATTTTCATTATCAGGCCCTTTTGTCCAACCAGAATGTGGAGCCATTGGGATCCGTCCAATGGTTTTGGGGGGTGCGTCTAGCACTTTGGATTATTGAATCGCTTAATCTTGCGGCCTATGTCATTTCCTACTGGACGCGAATTCCTCCGCTCAAACGCGCGGAAGGTATGATGGAAACCTTGTTTCCTTTTGCAGTTTCGGGTATCCCGTTCATTATTGTTCTATTCAGAACGAAATTATTTATCTCTGTTACAACAAGTTCAATACATTTTTACCTCTATTTGTTTATCCTGGGTTTGATGAGTCTGGGGAGTGTGATTACGTGTTTGGGTGTCCTGCATTTGAAACGGTCTTTTTCTATTCGCGTGGAGGTCCGGGCACTTGTGCAATCAGGACCCTATCGATGGGTGCGGCATCCCATTTATCTGGGTTATTTTATTACGTTTCTAGGCAGCTGCATCCTTCATTTTAATGAATTGACCGTGGTGCTTTATTTTGTGTTCCTGGCGGGTCAAATCGGGCGCTCGCGGCTTGAAGAAGAGAAAATGAGGGGTGCCATCCCGGAATATGCGGTATATCAGGCACAGACCGGCATGTTCCTCCCGAAAATAAAATAGACCGTACTGCTTCATTCAAACCAGTACAAAATATTTTAAATTGCGATTATTGATGCGTATATTTAGTGGCAAGTGGCAAGTGACAAGTGACAAGTGACTAGCGGAATTGTCAATATAATTGCTAAACCTGTTTTGACACAATCTTGAGGCGATACATGGAAAAAATTTATTTGGATTTGATTAAACAAATTGGTGAGGATCACAAACGCGAGGGGCTGATCAAAACACCGCAGCGGGCTGCCAAAGCGATGCAGTACATTACCCGGGGGTATGGGCAGAATTTGGAATCCGTGGTCAATAATGCGATTTTTAAGGCGGAAACGCGCGATATGATCATCCTGAAGGATATCGAGATTTATTCCCTATGTGAGCATCACATGTTGCCTTTTTTTGGTAAATGCCACATCGGATATATTCCCAACGACAAAATCATCGGCGTGTCCAAACTAGCACGCATTGCAGATATGTACGCGCGCCGCATGCAAGTACAGGAACGGTTGACCAATCAGATCGCGAGTGCGATTTGTGAAGTGCTCAAACCCTGTGGTGTGGGTGTGGTAGTCGAAGCGCAGCATCTTTGCGCCATGATGCGCGGTGTGGAAAAGCAGAATTCGGTCATGCAGACCTCTGCCATGCTGGGCAGTTTTGAGAAACGGCAATCCACACGTCATGAATTTCTGCGGTTGATTTCAAAGTAGGCTGAATACCATATTTATCCAAGTGTGAAAGAGGGCCAGTTATCCATGATTGAAGTTAAAAATTTAACAAAAACATTCAAGCTGTCCAAAGAGGGCAGACGTGAATAATAAATGAGGGCTAAGCCCTCACAATTTAACGCCCTGGAGCGGAATCCCAGGGCGATCAAGATTACTGAAATGGTGAAAAGTCTCTATAGGATATAATCATTTTATGAGCGCGATATTCTCTGATACCCATCCTGAAATGGAAGCCCTGCAAATCCGGCTGTGGCGGCAGGCAAGTCCGACGCGCAAAATGCACATGCTGGCCCAACTTAACGCTTCTGCGCGCATGTTGGCATTGACAGGCCTGCGCTCGCAATATCCACACGCCAGCGAAACGGAATTGCGCCGAAGATTGGCAGGCTTACTCCTTGGAGATGAAATAGCGTGTAAAGTGTACGGAGAGACCGATTATGCAAAATGAACCTGTTGAAGTCACTCTCAAAGTAACGGGTGTTTTTGAAAAACTCGGCATTCCTTATCTAATCGGTGGGTCACTTGCCAGCACGCTTCACGGCATGGTTCGCACCACTCAGGATTCGGACATCGTCGCTGAAATGCGGCTCGAACATCTCCAACCGTTTGTCTCGTCGTTGCAAGATGAATTCTATGTGGACGATGAAATGATCGCCGAATCCATCAAGCGTAACTCCAGTTTCAACATCATCCACAAGGAGAGCATGTTCAAAGTGGATGTTTTCATCCCGCGCCCGCGTCCCTTCCTTCAGTCGCAACTTTCCCGCGCCCAAAAGCAGACCTTTACCTTTGAAACGGAAGTCAGTGCCAAATTTGCCAGTCCCGAAGACACCATACTTTCCAAACTCGAATGGTACCGCATGGGCGGCGAGGTTGCAGACCATCAATGGCGCGATGTTCTCGGTGTGCTGAAAACGAGGGCCGGTGAACTGGATTTGGATTATTTAAAACAATGGGCGGATGAACTCAAGGTCACTGACCTGCTCGGTCGCGCCTTGAAGGAAATGGCGTAATCTCTCTATGACCTATTCATTTCTTCGCAAGACTGGGATCAAGCCCGCCGGATTCACCGGTCGCAATCCGTTTTAAAGTTCGCTAGCCCCGAGCCGCGTCGAAAGACAGTCGCCGGAGTGGGGAGGCAAAATGTACTTTTTCAATTGAGTCAGGTTCAATTCTTCCTTTGCGGGAGACAGGTGTCTTTAAAGAGGATTTGTTATCCATGATTGAAGTTAAAAATTTAACAAAAACATTCAAGCTGTCCAAAGAAGGCAGACGTGAACAATCGGCTTCCAAAAAAGATAGCCGATTTACGGCTGTATCCGACCTCAGTTTTACCTGTCAGCCGGGTAGAGTACTGTCATTGCTCGGACACAACGGTGCGGGTAAGACAACGACATTACGTATTCTTGCTACGATGTTGAAACCTACATCCGGATCCGTCTCCATATGCGGATATGGCTCAGTGAGGGATTCGAGGCAAGAGTATTTGAGAAATACAACTAACGAGTGGTATGATTTAATTCTGGCGTGGAACTTATGAGGATTGCATTTTTAGATTGACAATGACCTTGAGCCCCAGGAACAGGATGAAAGACCGAGTATTTGTTTCCCTATATTTTACATTGCTTGGGCATTAAGCATGTTTAACCCATTTCTACCACAACAGTATTCAAGGAACCTGCTTTTTGTATCGGGACCAATCCTTCGATTTCCTGCTCGTTTAAGAAGATGGATTTCACTCCTTTTTCCACACCTGTCGGATTATTGACCTGTATGTGGTATACTGCGCCGCGCCATTTCCGAGTCACCTGAAATCCGGACCAGTCTGCAGGAATACACGGATCGATCTGCAAACCGTTGTAAGTCGGTTGAATTCCCAAAATATATTTTGTGGCTGCAGTATAAAACCAGGAGGCTGTTCCTGTAAGCCAGGGATGTCGGGCCCGTCCGTGTGCGGTATGGTCCTTGCCCATAATAAATTGACAGTATGAGTATGGCTCTGACTGGCGAATTTCGATCATGTCATTTTGACGATAGGGAAGGATGGCATCATAAAATTTCATGGCTCTTGAGCCACGTCCCAGTTTACACTCGGCAATCACAGCCCATGGATTGGGATGACTGAATATGGCGGCATTTTCTTTGATGCCTTTGTAGACGCGGGTGACATAGCCGATCGTATCATCCGGTTTTGAATAGGCCGGCCAGAGCAGATGAATCCCGAAAGGTGAATAGAGGTGTTTATCCACGGCGTCCATGCCTTGTTTTCCGCGCTTTTCAGACGCTACGCCCGAGTAAACGGCCCAGCTCTGTGCATTCAAAAAGAGCTTTCCTTCCTCAGCTTCCCCGGAGCCGATCTTCCTGCCATCCTTTGTGAAGCCTCTTAGATACCATTCGCCATCCCAGAGCATCTCTTCACATGCGGTTCGTACTTTATTGGCCATCTCGGCATATTTTTCAACATCCTTTTGCCGTTCCAATTGTATAGCTGACTCTAAAAATATATTAATAACCCAGTAATGCATAAAAGAGACCATGGCACTTTCGCCGCCGCCCAGATTGAGGCAATCATTCCAGTCGGCACGCAGTCCTTGGCAGATACCGGACTGACCCACATGGCTGGCAGAAAAATCCAGAATTTTCGTAAGATGTTCGTATACGGTTCCTTCGCCGCCGTCGGCATAGGATATCATATGGTCGAAAAATTCAAGCTCGCCGTTTTCAATAATCCATTCGCACACAGAGGCCACCAGCCAGAGCGCGTCGTCGGAACATGCATCCTCCAGACCATGGACAATATCCTCAGCATTGGGTTTGGGAACAACGGTCGGCAGTTTTACGCCGGGCAGTCTATCCTCTTCCGGCTCAAATACTTCGGGATCAAAAAGATGCAGGCCGTAGCCCATGCGAGTAAGTCCCTTAAGCAATTCGATGATGCGCTTTTTAGTTTTAGATGGATTGGTGTGCAGAACGCCCATGATATCCTGTGCTGTATCGCGGTAACCGAGTCCTACACGTCCTCCCACTTCGATAAAAGAAGCAAAACGGGACCAAACGACACAGGTTTCAGCCTGGTACAGAGTCCAAGTATTGATCATGGTATCAAAGCCGTTGTGGGGCGTTTTACACTGAAAAACAGAAGTCTTTTGTTTCCAGTATTTTTTCAAATCGCCAAAGGCTTTATCGACATTCCTGAGATCCGAATATTTTTCTTTTATACGATATCCTGCTTCTTCACGAGAACCAACACCCAGCATAAAGACCAACCGCTCTTCAGCGCCTGGCCTGAGGATCACTTGTTTGTGCAGGGATGCGCATTGATTGCCTCCCAGTTCCACACTGTTTTGCAGCACACCACGCTCCACACCGATCGGGTTGGACTCGGTTCGGTAATTCCCGATAAACGTATCTCGAACACAATCGTAGCTGTCCGGATTAAAATTGGAAGCAAAAAAATGATAAGTCCAGGGTTCGTAGAAGAAGTCGTATTCGATGATGCCTTCTTTAAAATTGGAACCGCTGGCATACAGGCTCATCTGGAAATTCTGGTTGTCAATTTCTGTATGGTGAAAGGAAAATTCAACATAGCTGAAGATACTCAGCTTTCTGGGTCGGTTTGATTTGTTTTTTAATTTAACATCCCACAGCTCTACATCGTCATTCACCGGGATAAATATGAGTTGTTCGGCCTCAATATCCTGGCAATCGCATTGAAATTTTGAGTAGGATAATCCATGACGGCAAATATATCTTGCTTTGGTAAAATCCATACCGACAGGTTGCCAGGATATGGACCAGTATTCACCCGTCTCATCATCGCGGATATAGACATAATGCCCAGGACGATCCAAGGGAACTCCATTTGGCCGGAAGCGGGTTATTCGGTGGTGCTCCGTGGACTTATAGAAAGAATATCCGCCAGCGTTATGCGAAATAACAGTGCACAGGTCCTTCACACCGAGATAGTTCGTCCAGGAAACAGGGACATCCGGTCGTTCAATCACATACTCTCGGTTATGATTATCAAAGAAGCCATATTTCATAAAATTTAATCCTTTTGAACTTCTTTAAAGGGCACAAGCCAGGCCACAAAAAATGAAGGGAGGGTGGCCACCATGACCCATAAGAAGAAATATTTGTATCCCATGTAGTCGCTGACATAGCCACTGATCATAGAGGGCAGCATAAATCCCAGATTCATGACAGCCGTGGCAAAAGCATAATGGGCCATTTTATATTCTCCGGGAGCGATCTGCTGCATCATAAAAAGGATGACACCAACAAAACCAAATCCGTAGCCGAACCATTCTATGGCAATTGCCCCACAAATGATTGCAAAGCTTTCCGGCTGAGTAAAGGCGAGATAGGCATAAACCACGTCTGGAATGTTGAAAAGAATACACAGGATAAGAATCGATTTTTTCAATCCTCTTTTGGATACAAAATAGCCTCCTGCAATGGAACCCAACACAAAGGCGATTGCCCCAAATATCCCGTAAGCAATACCAATGTCTGAGGTCAGCAGTCCCAGTCCGCCATCTTCCCGCGCTGCGCGCATGAACAGGGGCACGATTTTAGTCAATTGCCCTTCAGCCGTCCTGAATAAGATGATAAAAGCGATCCCCCAGAAGATATATTTTTTCTGGAAGAATGTCCTAACTACCTGCCAGAATGTTGCAAACGCTTCACGCCGGCTTTGAACGCCATTGGCCCCTCCTCCGGAAGGCAGCATTTTCAGATGGTAAATAGCCAACAGCGTCAGCATCACGCCAAAGAGACTCATGACCACCATCCAAGCTTCAGTGATACCAATTACGAGTTCGAGTTTTCCAGCAATGTAAACAAGCGCTCCTTGTGACATTACCTTGGCCACATTGTAAAAAGCACCCTGCCATCCCACATATTGGGCTTGTTGTCTTGTTGTGAGTACATTGATATAAACGCCGTCAGCCGCGATATCGTGTGTTGCGGAATTGAAGGCGATGATCACAAACAGAGCTAAGGAATAGGGCAGAAATCCATCCAAGGGTAACGACAGGGCCAGGATGCCAAAGGCAATTCCTCCAATAAACTGTGTAGCCACGACAAAATGCTTTTTGGTTTTGTACATTTCAAGA
Source organism: Candidatus Zhuqueibacterota bacterium (assembly GCA_013202295.1). GTDB lineage: Bacteria > Zhuqueibacterota > QNDG01 > QNDG01 > JABMRT01 > JABMRT01. Next base: position 32,712 of record JABMRT010000191.1, on the reverse strand, counting down.
ATCGGCCCCCAGAGGGGTTTTAGTGTCCAAGGCCACATAATGAGTGTCGTAAAAAAGGCGATTTGTGCGTCCGATAAACCCAGACTTTTATACATTAGAACCGAAACGGTTGCCGTAGCCACAAAAGGCAGACCTTCCGAAAAATAAAGAGTGGGTACCCAGGTTGCAGGATGTTTTGGCTTAACGGTGTTTCTTATCATAGGTTGATTTTTTCTTTCAATTATAATTCCTCTGTTGCTTTCTGTAATTCTCTCGAATAGGTTAAAAATTCTTCCAGGTTCATTTCTTTCAAATAGATCAGTCCACACGTGGAACGGATTCTAGAATCGGAGTTGTGATAGAAGAAATCTTCACCCAGCAGTATAGCCATCTGTTTGTACTGTTCAACTTGAATTTTTTGTGCCAGCTCGGAAAAGGGTCCGTCATATTCAAAGCTTGGAAAAGATGCTTCGGCCTGGGAACCGAAGGCATTGATAAAGGCATTATGCAGGGTTGTCATGGTATTCAGGGTGACCGGGATGAGAAGGTTTGACTCAGAGGGATGATATCGATACCAGACATTCCGGTACCCCCAAATTTTAATTGAGTCGTTTCCGGTCTCTTGACAGTAGAGCTTGAGAGCAGTGGATATGGCCTGAAGCACCTTGTAATGGGTGTCCGGTCCGCTTCCTTCCGGATCAAAGGCGACTGTGATAATCGTTGGTTTTATCTTTTTTAGTGATTCAAGAATCGGAAGAACATCGCGATGTTTTTCGGGTTCTTCGGTAAAAATATCGCCTTTATAAAAACCCAGCCGGGAATGAATGACTGACTCTACACTGAATCCGAAAGATCCCCATAAAATATCAGCCTCCCATTCACGCGTCATACCCTTTAGCTGCTGAATATAGCTGATATCTTTTTTTCCTGGATATTGTGTGGCGAAATAATTAATTGATTCAGTGATCCGGTTGTTCAGGTTGGCAAAGGAATCGTCTTCGAAGATCTCAATGATATTACGCAATAAGCGTCGGGACTCGGCATTACGCCGCATCTCGCAGTTTTTACCTGCAATTCCATCCAGATAATAAAGCATATCTTCATTTTTGAATACCCGGTTAGACGGATCAAAATAGCCATTTAATGATAATTCCCGATAGCTTTCTGTTTTCATGAATTCTGAGAGCTCATTCAGAAGACGAAGCATATACAGGTTGGTAACAGCTGTGAATCCACTTGTCAGATAATTGAAAAAATGTTTATTGGATGGCTCACGCATCAATCGAACCAGGTAGGGCAAATATCCCAGCATGATATCATCATGATGGGGGGCGGTATGCAGAAATATCTCGTTCTTGGGAATTTGCAGAGCAGAAAGCAATTGTTTCTTGTACTGACGTTCCAGTATGTTCAATCTGGTTTCCAGTGAACCGTTTTGTTGCTTTACCATATAAGCGCCCTCTTTATCACTGACCACGTCTTTCTGGCTTAGTTCAAGCAACGACTTGTTTAAAGAGAGTGAAATATCAGTTAATATCCGATCGGAATTTTGTTCGCTGATAACTTTCTGTAAGGTCAATGCATGATACCGTCGTTCTGTCAACAGTTTTGCCGCACCATGTGTTAAATAAAAACGGGCATTGGGTAATCCGTGTAATACCGATGCCGGCACCGATAAACTTTTTTCAGACTGTATCGCTTTTTGCACCATTTGCGCTTTTGATTCACCAGCAGCAAAGATAATGGCTGTCACATCCGGATTATAGGTGATGGTTTGTAAACCGATTGTGATTACCAACCGGTTCCGTGAAATCTCAATGCCTCCCAGATCGCCGGCCGAGGCGGCCTGTGTTTCATAGTTGGTTGGTGTCAAGCGGGTGTTTGATAAATGGGCCGAGCCCTGCACATTGAAACCAATATGACCATCCGGACCGATACCACCTAAAAAAAATCCGATGCCTCCCAGCTCGTAAATCCGGGTCTCATAGTCATGGCAAAACTGGTCAATCATTGCGATGACCTTTTTCTGCTTTTCTTCGAGTTTCGTTTTGGGATATTGGGTTCGTAATGACAGATCCACACAGCTTTCTGGCCAGATAGACTGAAGACTTTCGTTTTCCGGAATGCCGATAATGTCCGGATTTATCAATAGGGCCTTTTCGGGATCCAACTTGAATCCTTTAATATAGAACTTGTTGACGTAGTAATAAAAGCTGTTCTGCTGTGTTGAGAGAATAGGATAGAACTCATCAATTTGTACAAAATAAAAACTAGACATGTCCGGCTTTTTTGCTGGATCCATGCCATAATCTGCCAGTGTCTTTTGTACTTTATTTGATTGCCATTCCTCAAGAAAATATTTTACCCATTTGATAAAAAACTCTGGCGTTTTCCCGGTCGGAAGTGAGATCACCGAACCTTCATTTTCCTGTGCCCATTCCAGAAACCGTAAGGCGGTCAGGCGGCCCAGCGCCGGGAAATTATCGATTACCAGGGTTTTAATCTTTTCGGTCGGAGGGTAAATAATCTTTTGATCGCTGTTTCTAAGAATAGTTTGCTCGACCGCTGATCGCGTTTGCTTTTCTATCTGTTTCAAACTCGTATCTTTTATTGTATTTTCGTTCATATCTTTCTCATTGTGTATATCGGGAGATTTACAGCTTCTCCTGTATGGGGGGGGATGAATCCAGACTGGATTGAGAATCTGTCGTGTTTTCCAATCTCATGATCGTTTCCATTCCAGTCCGGATTGCGGAGTACATGATGAGTGAATCAATGGCGTGAACGGTCCAGGTCGTAAACAGATGGCCGAGCATATTTCTATTTTCTTTAAAATCATAACTATATTTTATCAGAGAATTGACCGCACTTGTATCATTAAAACTTGCAGGAAGAACACGAAATCCCTTGGCCAGGAAAACGGGAATAGACGGATAGGATTCTCTGTCGGTATAATGCCAGGGTGACAGAATAATGTCTTTCGGGATAAAATCAATCGCCGGAGCCGTTCCATTGGCTGAAGACTCCCACTCGCCAAATTCGTACTGATTGTTATCAATGAACCGGTCGGCCCACATGATCATTTCCACGCCTCGTTTTTTCACAAGATGGTTATAAAGATCGTTCACTGCTTTGGCATAAAGCTTTGCCGGATCCATTCCGCGGGTGGCAGGTGATTTTTCATCGCCAAGCAGGAAGACCTCATCCATACCTACATGAAAGGCGTCGGCCTCGAAGGCATCGATTAATTCATCCAGCAGATCAAAAACGATCTCATACACTTTGGGATTCAGAGGATCCCATTCGCGGCAATAGATGTTTTCATTGTTCGGATACGCACCGGGTGTCAAATCAAATTCCGGATATTGAATCAACAGCGGATAGGTTTCTTCAGCCCAGGACTGATGCCCCAGACATTGAAACATTGGGATTAACCGGATTCCGTTATTCCTGCATGTTTTAACAAGGAGTGCTGCTTTTTCCCGAGTGATTGGATCTTTCTGTAAAATGAGTTCAGGATGAGATTCATATTTAAAATTGAAGTCCAACTCCAGGATGATGGTGTTTAGCCCAATGTCAGCCAATTGCGGCATTACATCGATCAAATTGTCCACATCGGCAGCCGAATATACCCTCAGGATATGAACCGCATGCCAAGATTCCTCTTGCTGATTGTCTCCTAATTTTGAGATCCAGCGGCACTGGATTAAAATGAAAACAAGGCATAGTAGAAATATCGATTTATTCTTATTCATTTCATCATCCGTTATTTATTCAATCAATAACATTTTTATTGTCTTGACACCCTCAGCGCTTTGCAGGCGGCAGAAGTAGACACCACTTTCAATCCTTTTCCCTCCATCATCATCACCCAGCCATATGTATCGGTGGCTTCCGGCCATCAGGCTCAAATTAACCAGGGTTTTCACTTTTTGTCCGGCGGCATTGTAAACACTCAAATTAATATGACTTTGTCGGTCTAGATAAACTTCGATAGTAGTTTGCGGATTAAAGGGATTTGGATAATTCTCATTGAGTTCGAAACCAACTGGAGTTTGATCAGCTGTCAGGTTAACTGCTGTGCTCGTATCAAACAGGGTAGAGGCCAGTTTGGTTAAAAGCGGCTGTTCGCCGGATGTCAGATCCTGTCCGAGAGCCCAGATCATAGCACCGGTATATCCCTGATTTCTTATCCATTCACATTTTCGTTGGACTGAAAGTGTATCTTCGAAGGTGATCAATCGGGTATTGTCGCTATTTGTCAGGTAGGGAACCATGGAGACATTGTCCCAGTTATAGGTCCAGCCACTGCTCAATCTTGGGATAATTGCAGAATATATATGATCGGTTACCAGGCCGGTGAATGAACCGTAAAGACCCGATGTGATAAATTCTTTACCGTAAAACGGGATGCCCACGGTCAATTGATTTTTAGGTATACCGCGTGTCTGATGTAGATAGGTCATCCCTACATCAACAGCGCCGCAGTTATCACCGGGCGGCTGATAGAGCGGGGCATTGTGCCCGGAATGTGCTGACCAGCTTCCATGATAGTCATAGCACATGGCATTGAACCAATCGACATCTGCCATGAGTTGAGGATAATTGTACCATTGTCCTGTCCAACTGCTTGTGCCCACGGCAAAAGTAATAAGCCAATCCGGATTTTGTAGTTCGAACCGTTGACGAATTTCACGGATCAGCAGGGTGAGGTTGTCTCTGTCAGTGGTTGAATTGGGAAATTCCCAGTCAATATCCACGCCATCATAGTCATGAGTGTATAAAAAATCGACCAGATTACTGATAAAAATAAATCGACTACTAAAATCGGCGGCCATGGGCGAAAATCCATCTGAATTGCCCCAGCCACCAAGGGCGATCAGTATTTGAACCTGATTTTGATGGGCGAGATCATTGAGTTCTGGATAAAGGAATCCAGAATCTGTGTGGATTTGACCATCCGGCTCAGGCCAGGCGAAGGCGTGGTTGATATGGGTCAGATTCTCAAACTGTATATTACTTGCGGGCAAGGTCGATTTCAACCAGGATGGATAATACCCAACTACGATTCTGTCTGCATAAAGAAATCCAAATGCCCACAGAATAGCAATCAGAAATACAATTTGAAAGATCGGCCGGGCATATTTTTCGTGTTTATATCTCATATTTGTTTGTCTTTAGGTGGATTCCGAAATTCGTTAATTGTTGCAAGTCAGGTGGAGATTTGTTCAGGTTTTACTGATAAAAGTCCATCCGATGGACAGAAAACCATGGATCCGGAACAGCGGGTCAAGCTGCTCCGGATCCACGGGATGAGAGGAGGTAAATTGATTATTTTAGCAACATCATCTTCTGAATTGAACGGTTGTCTGATTGCTCAAGAACGACAAAGTACATGCCGCTGGTAAAGCCAGACATGTCAATTGATTTTTTATAAAGACCCGCATTCTGGTGTTCATGATCGACCAGGGTCATGATGTTCTGTCCCAACAAATTGCACACATTCAGGTTAGTCACGCCTGCTGTGTTCAATGTGTACTCGATGGTTGTCGAGGGGTTGAAGGGATTCGGATAATTTTGATGCAATGTGAAATCTTTTGGCATTTTTAGATCATCATCTGAATCCACCCCTACTGCTAATCCAAACCAATTTAAATCACCTAAAGGTAAGCCATCAGTACCAGCTGTTAACAAAGCTGCATTATCATAAGATAGATCTTCGGGGAGAGGCCAAACAAGATTACCCAATTCATTATTGGCACCGTCATATCCCCAATATACGGCACTAGGAGCACCAGGTACCTCTCGAATAGCTTGACAATTAGCTAACTGTTCAGCTTCAGTATCAGGTTTCTGGGCAAAATTGGGTTCAACATTCACATTACCTTCAGCGATGAGTAAGGGATAATTTGTATCATCAGCGAACATCGCCTCTGTACGGGAGTTCATGAAATAACCGCCATGAAGATCAGCACTGCTGTCCCAGAAGTCGACAAAGTCTTGAGAATAGAAATAGGAATTATTTTCAACTTGAACACTTCTATCGGATTCGGTATAGGGACCACCAGGAACATCTGCGTTCCACATACTATCAACTGTCGCAGATAAGGTATCAACACTGAATGTGGCAGCAGGTTCGTTATCCATATCATCCCAGTTACCATCGATTTGCGTCTGACTTTGACCCAAGAAATTACTGTTGTAAAATACATTGTTGGTAAATTCACAATTATACTGCTGGTGCATGAAATTGGGGGTACCCAATATATTCACAAGCGTGTTGTGGTTGATTTTCACAGATTTTGAACCCCGATCAACCAGAAAGTAAGCAACACAGTTTAGCATGGTGTTGTTTTCCAGTAGAATTGATTCAGACGGTTGATCTGTCCATAACGCGCGTCCATTATAATAATTGCCCAGCATCTGGCAATTTCTAAATTTAGTATTGGTTACGCTTATGGTCGGATATTTACCTAGAACTCTTACACCAAATTCCTGATTGCCTTCGATAACGCATTGATCAATAACAACCGTTACCTCATCTGTGGCGATATTACAGAAATTTCCCTGCTGCTGTAATCCCAAAGGTCCTACTGCCATGCAATAGATATGTTTCAGGGTAAAATCACCAGAAATATTAAATGTTTGATCAGGAATAGTACCATCACCCAGAATCCCTGGCTGGATCACAGCTGGAGCTGTTGCTTCCGGTTCTACTTCACCAACGAGATTTAAGCCTCCCACAGTGGTAATGGCACCATTAAGGTAGTAAACTCCTCCTCGCTCCAGTTTGAACACATCGTAATTTGAGTATTCATCGTCTATTTTTTCATTTAGAAATTCACCGGCGGGTAATGGTGCAATTGTTAATGTATCTTGAGCAAATAAGGTCGCACCTCCAAGCAAGACACAAATCAGTATCACTAGTAACTTTTTCATAACTCTTTCTCCTTGATGTTATATTTTATTTTCTCTTCCACAAAAAATAACTCTTTTTGTTATCACCTCCCCTTTTTTTGTTTTGATGCATTTAAAAAATGTTTTTCTACCTCCTTATCTTGTTTATCTATCAACTAAAATGTATAACGCAATCCTGCAATTATGTTGCGACCGTAGTTTTCTCTTAAGGTCGGATTTCCTGTACTTTGATTAATATTCTTATCAATTTCAGCATTTAAGTTCACAAAATTCAATGTGAAATCTAAATTTTTAACTGGCAATTGCTGTTTGATAGAAATATCCCATCGAATATACTCAGCCGTGGTTGCTCTTAATTCCGGCCAAAAATCATTCTCTGCAAAGACATTGGATTGATACAGCATGGAAATACGACCTGAGAAACCTTTGTAATCATACCCGAATGCCAGATTCACAATATCTTTGGGCTGATTGATAAATCGGGCCGTATACGAAGTGTCGTTGTTGGTCTGTTGAAATGTAGTATAATCAAATTCAATTGTTGTTCTTGGATATTTGGTTTCAGAGAAGATATGTGTATAATTTCCATTAAATACCAATCCCTTTAGGAAACTTGGCAAATACCAGAAATGCGTCTGCCATCCAAATTCCAGCCCCCAGACCGTTCCTTTGTTCGGATTATTGACATACGTATAGATCTTGCTCCCAATGACATTATCCCATTGATACTCTTCCAACCCTGGATACTCATAGGCAGCCGCTGAGTCAGGAACCACTCTTCCTCCGGTGGCAAATATCTGGTTATAAATGGTCTTATGAAAACCACCAAGAGTCAGCAAACCAATTTCATTGCTGTGAATTGAAAATTGAAGGTCGATATTTTCTGAGTGGGATGGTTTCAGCCCGATGTTCCCATAGTCATCAATAGTGGTTCTATTGATTAGATACGATGGGATGATTGAAGTGTAATCAGGTCTGGAAATCGATTCGGTATAGGCCAGATGAATATCAAGCCAACCAGTTGGTTTAACTTTCAAATGGATCATCGGAAGCCAGAAATCATTTGACCTACTTAGGGTGGTATCGTGCCAGACTGTCCATTCTCTGTCTGGAGTTCCTCCTGTTGTAATATCACCCCGAATACCTGTATACTTGGTCACATTGTGTTCATATCTCAAACCAGGATTAAATTCAATTTTTTCCCCGATCTTCATATCAGTCATGATATATGCACCACTATAATACTCATTTCCAGAATAATCATGCCTTATGGACTCAACAGCATCAGGGACGATTTCTCCTCCACTGTACACGCTAGCAGGGAATAACGAATTACTGATCATATGGATAACTTCTCTTAACATATCGGTATCAGGAAAGGGCCCCATACTGAAATCGCCATTCAAGTAATTGTCATTATCGTAACTGTCGTCCATAAAATACAAAAGGGGCAATTCCCTGACATCATGTGGAAGAGACAGACCAAGATAATCGATAATGGCATTTCTGGCCCCTTTGGTGCTCTCCAGGTATGCATCGATAAATGTACTATTATGGTCATAAGACCGAGTCTTTTCTTTGTATTTTCCACCGATTTTAAGTTTTCCAGCAACTTGTTTAGAAAAAGCATAGTCGTATTCGAAATCTGTTTTGTATTCCCAAATCGTTTCTTCATTTCTATGACTATTCCAATCGATCATCCTTAAAAACTCTGCAGCCGTATCATTTCTGGCATAACGAAAAAGATCCTGTGGCGAAGTTTGTACATTGAAACCCGCTTCCAGACCAGAGTTATTTCGAAAATTCCAGAAAGCATCATTAGGAACATCATTAACCGATTCAGCACGTGATGCCCTTAAAAATAATTTTGCATTCGGAAAATTTTGAGTTACATGAATACTATTGGTTAAGAGAGATATATTCTCTTCTCTAAAAGAAGACCTGTGACCTTGAAACGCTCCCTCAGCATCACACAGCTCTGAATAGGTGTCAACATCTGTATCGATTTTACTCAAAAAATTGACAGATTTAATATGTGTAGTCGGTAATCTGTAATCCAGTACCACTGCGCCACCAAGACGTTTTTTATCTCTATATATATCTTCCAATAAAACATTATTTACATAAGTAATATTATCCTGATTCAATTTGGGTTTAGGAAGCTGATATTCAGCAGTAAGGGTTTCAGAGTCACGGGTTCTGTTTTCAACATCTACCTGTAAAAACACCCCAAATAAATCATTAAAAAACCTGTTATCAATACTACCAACCAATTTGTAATCTTCATAAGTATTCCTTAAACCATTATGCACTTCCTGAGCTATAACATCAAAATCCCACTCCGGCGATGCTTCTCTTATGATAAAATTTACAGTTCCCCCCATGGCATCGCCATCGTGATCAGCAGTAACTGCTTTTTGAACTTCAATACTCTCTAGCATATAGGGTGAAATCATACTGATATCTACACTGCGATTATCCCTATCGGTTGAGGCTATTTCTATTCCTTCAATATTTACCTTATTATGTTCAGAACTCATTCCTCGAATAACGACTTTTGTACCTTCACCACCTTCTCTTGAAAGGGATACCCCAGGTAATCTTGCCACTGATTCTGCTGCAGTCGCATCCGGCAATTCCCGAATACGGGCCGAAGATACTACCTCTATAATTGAACGTGATGTCAACTGTCTGTTGATGGCTTCGTTCTGACCCTCTGCCTGAACGGTTATACCGACTTCTTGGCCTTGAAGAACCACCGATTCCAGTTCGATATTCTTTATAAGCGATTCTCCGGTTTGCAATTGAATGGGAATCTCAATGGCTTGATATCCAATATATTTAACGTGCAATGTATATTCACCCGGCGGGATGTTCGTAAGACTGAATTTTCCATTTAAGTTTGTCGCAGTGCCTATGCTGGTGCCGGCAAGAAAAACATTTGCGCCGGGCAGAGCCTGTCCGGTTGTGGTGTCTGTGATATTCCCTTCGATGCTCGCCTTAGTAGCTGCGTATAAATAACATGGGATGATCATTAAAATTGAAAACAGATGCACGAAAAGAATGCTTCGATACTTCATGACGTATCTCCAATTGTTATTTTTGAATTGGCCAACAATACAAACAAAATGAATTTGCTTTCATGGTAATATTGAGTCCGAATACCTTCAATAAAATAATAACTTCAATATAAATATAAAGGATTGAAAGATACAAGATAGGAACTGTTGTCACACTGTTAGCTCACAGTAGCAGTGTAAATATTAAAATAATAAAAATAAGGACTTGCCAGAGTAAAAAAAAATCATTATAATTCAAAAAAATAAGTGATCGTATGATTGACACACCCACAAAAAATAGCATTCTTGAAAAGATCGTCTCCAGCGAGTATTTTCATAATGCTGAAAAATATATTACTCTTCTGACCTATCTTGTTGAATCATCCATTCAGGGTAATATTCCCAAAGAATATTCGATTGCTATTGATGTCTTTAAAAAAGACAAAGATTTCAATCCATCAGAAGATACTCTGGTTCGCTATTATGCACATCGGTTAAGACAAAAAATTAAATCATACTACGAGAATGAGGGAAAAGCTGATAATATTTGGCTAGTCATCCCCAAAGGGCATTATGAAGTCAAATTTCAAGAGAAGGAGAAAGTATTAAATAAAAAAAGGCGATCTCTTTCTTCTGGAAATCTTATTCTATCAATTCTCCTTATCATTCTTCTTATAGTCAGTGCTTATTTTATATATCAATATTACAAGCTAACAAAATCTTGTCGCTTTATTGAGGAGCCGATTCATCTGGATGATCCCATCTGGTCGACGTTTTTTAAGAATAATCTCAGTACAACCCTGTTAATTGGAGATCATTTTTTATATCAGGAATATGACAATCAATTGAAGCGATATCGATTTATCATCGACCATGAGATCAACATTGCCGACAAATTCATTCAATTCGGAGAAAGTCACCCCGATCGTCAGCTCATTATGATGGATCAGGGATCGCTTCCGCTAAACAGCATTTTTAATATCACCGATTTGAGTCATGTCTATTATTCATTCAGCAGAAAAGTGAATATAGAACTGTCTTCTATATACATGTCTTCCCATTTTGATTTATTAAAAATTAATGATCAAAATATCATCTATATCGGTGGATTTAGAAATTTACGCCAGTTTGAATTTATCATGGATAAGCTGCCTGTCAAATACAAATATGCGGATTCGGATTTCTGGAGAGGGAATATTATTGTCGAACGAACGAATCCGGATTCAGTGATCACTTATAAGTCCAGTATATTAAAAGATGGGCGCTATTCCGATTTGGGAATGATCGCAAAACTTCCGGGAAATAAGGAAGAGAATTATATGATTCTGACCGGATTTGCCTATCCCGCGCAAATTGAGATCGTGCGTATGCTGTGCAGAAATTCAAGTTTGTCAACTCTGTATAAACAGATAAAACATCAAAATCCAAATTTTCCGGAATTCTTTTTTATAATTGTTGAGGTGATGGGTTCTGAATATTCAGCCATGGAAACCAGATTGTTGTATTTTCAGGAATTGAATGTAGAATAGTGTCTGCACTCTATTGAACGACAGGGCAATTTATCCTTTCCTTTCACAGTTAAAGATTATTCTCCGGATTGGTTTTTAAGAAAAAACTTCCCCATGATTATTTAAAAAATATTCCATGAATTGCGGCGCATTCGAATTCTTTCGGAATTTGCACAAAAACCGTTATTCAGGCATTATTTATGCATCCACATCAGGTCTGATTGATACCAATTGGATAGATCGTGAGGAATAGATGGCAGTGGATGTACTCTTTGATATTTTAAATGAAGCCATCGAACTTGAGAAGATGGCGATGGGTTATTATCAGTCTGTCTCGGAGCAGTCTTCGGATGAGAAGATGAAAACTTTCTGGCGATCCATGGCAGTCCAGGAAGGGGAGCATCTCCAATACTGGAAATCTCTTATAGAGTTGACCGAAGCGGGACGCATCCGTGACGTGTTTGATTATCCCACACGGGTACTCAGTGAGTTGCGGTCCATCTCCAAACAGGTTGAAGAAACGATTAAAAATATCCAATATGATGATCGAGAACAACTTTTTCTGACTGCATACCGCCTCGAATTTTACATGCTGCATCCGGCGTTTGAGGCGCTTTTTCACCTTATGAAACAAGAAACAGGTAATCAATCCCCTGAAGAAGGTTATGCACGACATCTTCAAAATCTATTTTCAGAACTCGGAGATTTGGGCCAAAAAAATTCTGCTTTCCAATTAATCGCAGATCTTGTACAGCAGGTGTTTGCATCTAATAGACAGGCGGCTGAACAGTTGGCCCAAGTGAAAGAACTTCGTGGTTTATTGCCCGTTTGTATGCATTGTAAGAATGTTCGTGATGATGAAGGTTATTGGCAGAAAATCGAAAAATATATCGGAGATCGTGCTGAGGTGGAATTTTCCCATGGGATCTGTGAGGATTGCATGGTCAAATATTATCCAGAAATTGCAGAAGATATTAAGAATGCGGGAGAGTAGGTTCTCCCTGGCAAGTGCATCAAGAATCCAATTGTAGGATGAGATAATTTCAAAGTGCAATTCGTTGGTATCAGAATAGGATGAACATGTCTTTTCTTTCAATTCCCAAATTAAAATTGAGTCAGGATCTGAACTGAATGCGTGAACGGTGGCACAGTAGAACAGCTTTTATTATGGCGGCGATTGGCTCTGCGGTTGGATTGGGGAACGTCTGGCGTTTTCCCTATGTAGCCTATCAAAGCGGCGGGGGCGCGTTTCTGATCCCTTATTTCATAGCTCTGTTTACTGCCGGTATTCCCATGTTGATTCTCGAAATGGGACTGGGACAGCGCATGCAACGCGGGGCACCCGGGGCTTTTGGTGCGATCCGGCCCAAACTTGAACTCTTCGGATGGTGGACGGTGGGTCTCAGCGCCGGCATCGTGATTTATTATAGTACCATACTGGCATGGTCATGGGTGTATTTATGGCATGCCGTTCATTCAGGCTGGGGAGATCAGGCTGAATCCTTTTTTATCAATACCATTCTTCAGCGGTCATCCGGCCCGGCGGAACTCGGTACGCCTCTCTGGTATCTCGTAATCGGTATGGCGTTGACATGGGCGACCGTGTTTCTCATCCTGCGCAAAGGCGTTCGAAACGTAAGTAAAGTTGTTTTCATTACGGTCCCTCTACCTCTCATTCTGCTTGTTGTTCTTTTAATTCGAGGGCTCACATTGCCGGGCGCTCTCGATGGGATTCGCTATTATCTCACACCTGATTTCAAAATGTTGGCTTCTCCTGCAATTTGGCTGCGTGCTTACGGGCAGATCTTTTTCTCATTAAGCCTGGCCTCTGGTGTCATGATAGGATATGGATCCTATTTAGGAAAAAGAGCCGAGATCACAAATAGCGCTCTGATTACCGGATTGGCGAATTGCGGGATCAGCTTTTTCGCCGGTTTTGTGGTCTTTTCCATGCTGGGGTATCTCGCGCGTGTTCAGGGTGTGCCTGTTCCTGAAGTCACTGCCAGCGGGACCGGTTTGGCCTTTGTGGCTTTTCCGATTGCAATCTCGCAATTGCCCGCTCTAAATAGCTTTTTCGGAATCATTTTCTTTGTCACCCTGCTGACGTTAGGCATTGATTCCGCATTCGCTCTTCAAGAAGCTTTTACCACAGGAGTGCGTGATAAATGGAATCAATCCCCGGGGAAGCTGGCATTTGTGTTTGTCGCGATTGCCTTTCCGATCTCACTAATATTTATAACCAAGGGTGGATTTTACTGGTTTGACATTATTGATAAATGGATTTGTGATTTCGGACTGGTCGCGGCCGGTTTGGGGCAATGTCTCATTGTGGGATATCTCGATCGTGTTCAGGATTTTCGTGTCTATCTGAATGAGATTTCTGAGGTCAAGCTGGGTGTCTGGTGGATTTGGGCTTTGCGTTATGTTACTCCAGCCATACTAACTGTGATCCTCATCGTGAATCTGATCAATGAATTCAAGAGCAGCTATCAGGGATACCCAAGATGGGCGACCTGGATTGGTGGGTGGGGTGTACTCGCGATATTTTTGTTGCTCGCTGTAATACTCTATAAAATATCAAGTCATACTGATTCAATCCATAACAAGGAGAAATAATGCCCCTGTCTGCATGGCTGATGATGACCTTCGGCTGCCTGATTCTTTATGGCGGTTTGGCAATTTGTCTTGTGATTGCCATGAAAAACCGTCCGACGGATTTCATTAAAAAATAAAAGTAATTGACAAATTGATGATTTGGAATCCAGTATGTGAAGATATTCAGATGTTTGAATGAGTGAAGCCGAATCATCGAGTATATCATATAAATATTGTTGCTTCATTTCACTTTAATCATTAAGTTTAGATTAATTTATAGAAGGTGAATCGAAGGATTATGGGAGAACAACAGAAAGCAAAATTGATGCTGGTTGATGATGAGGTTATTATCACCAATCAGTTGGAAGAATTCTTAAATTCAATGGGGTATGAGGTCGTCGCTGTTGCTTCGTCCGGTGAAGAAGCTGTGCAACTGGCCAAATCGCATCGTCCTGATCTGATTTTGATGGATATTATGATGCCAGGTAAGGATCGCATGGACGGTATTACAGCAGCCGGCGAGATCCGGAAGGAATGTGATATTCCTGTGATTTTCATTACCGCCTATGGTGGTGAAAAGATTATTGACCGCGCGAAAAATGTAGATCCTTATGGATTTGTTGTAAAACCGTTCCAGGAGCATGAACTGAAAGCCACGATCGAGTTCGCGCTATATCGCATGAAACTTGAAAGACAGTTGCGTGAATCCGAGCAAAAATATCGATTTGTGATCGATACTGCTACTGAGGCTATTTTAACCATTGATGGTCAGAGCAATATCGCTTTCTGCAATCAAGCGGTTGAAGATCTGTTCGGGTATCCAAACGAAGAGATCGCTGGGAAACCTTTCAGCTTTATTGTGCCCGAACGATTACGGCTCGACTTTGAGAATGAAATTAACCGTTTCATCCTGACAGGTGAATCTGAAATCATCGGAAAAACGATTGAAAGTTTTGGCTGGCATAAAAACGGGTCTGAGTTTCCCATGGAGTACACGCTCACCACTTGGGAAATTAAAGAAGATGTTTTCTTTACGATCATTGCAAGAGATATCACTGAACGAAAACGCATTGAACAAATGAAAAGCGATTTCGTCTCTCTCGTCTCCCATCAGCTTAAAACACCCATCGCTGCTGTGATGGGATGTATTGACAATATGCTGGCAGGTCTGACCGGAGATTTGACAGACAAGCAGCTCGAATATCTCCATGCAATGGAAGAAATTAATCAGAGAAATTACAGAATTATTTCTGATTTGCTAAATATTTCCAGAATCGAGCGGGGGATTATCTCGGTTGAAATCGCGGAGGTCAATCTGGGTGAAATGCTGCAGGACGCCGCTAAACCATTCGAACAAAATGCCATAGACAGAGATCTCGAATTGATAGTTGATATCCCGGAGAATCCCATTTTTGTTTCGGCAGATCACGATAAATACATTGAAGCTCTGAGCAATATCATCCACAATGCACTTAAATTCACAGACAAGGGATCGATACATATATCCACACAAACTCAAAACGGTTCTGCAATAGTTCAAGTGAAAGATACAGGGAGCGGTATTATGAAGCAGAACATACAGAAATTGTTTACGAAGGATCAAATTTTCACAGGTGCGCCTTCTTCAAAGGGTGGCTGTGGATTGGGTTTATACATTGCCAAAGAATTCATGAAGTTGATGGAGGGAGATATCACTGTCTCCTCAAAATTTAATCAGGGCAGCACATTCTGCTTCAGTCTGCCTTTGGGTGAAAAGAGTAAAAAGAAATAGGAGCTCGCAATGGATCGAATCTATGATGGTACTGTGTTAATTATTGAAGACGAACAGGTTTTTCGCCTCATTTATCGGGGAGTATTGGAGAATGCCGGATTCGAAGTGATCGAGGCCGGGGATGGGGCCACAGGATGGGCAATGATCAAAGAGAAAAAACCGGATCTGGTTTTACTCGACCTTATTCTTCCGGAATTGAGCGGATATGATGTGCTGCGAAAAGTTCGAGAAGATGAACAGACAAAAAACATTCCCGTGATCATTTTTTCAGTTATGGGCGCGGATAAAGATGTACAGAAAGCGCTCGATCTTGGAGCCAATTTCTATAAAATCAAAGGTGCCAATTCGCCCAGCGATATTCTCGAGCAGATTGATCAGCTTATTGGCAAATCCAAATAGGATGGGAATTGGTTTAGTAATTTCCATTCACCCAGATAATACCATTATCACATTCGTTGAATATGAAGAGGTTCGATAACCCAATGGATGCTCATCGGGGACATTTTAGCCGTATCGGATTTATCTTAGCCTCTGCTGGTTCAGCCATTGGTCTGGGCAATCTCTGGAAGTTCTCATATATCACCTATGATAATCAGGGCGGATCGTTTGTCCTTATTTATCTTGTCACCATTCTTTTGGTAGGCGCTCCCATCATGATGGCCGAGATTGTCATTGGACGATCCACGCAAAAAAGTCCGGTATGTGCGTTTCTTGAACTCAATCATCCAGCCTGGAGTCTTGTCGGGTGGCTCGGCATCGGTACCGGATTTGTCATCCTCTCATATTATAATGTGGTTGCCGGCTGGACTGTTCATTATTTCATCCAATCTCTTGGCTGGTCAATCAATGGATTTTCGCCTGAGACGGCTCAGGCGATGTCTCCCCAATTTATCACATTTCTTGGCAATGGATCTTTGCAGATCCTCTACCACGCACTCTTTACACTCTTTTCCGTATCCGTGGTTGTTTTCGGTGTGAAAAGCGGGATTGAACGGCTTACAAAAATCCTGATGCCCCTTCTGCTTTTAATCCTCATCGTTTTATTAGTCAATTCGTTTTTTACACCGGGTTTCGGACGCGCGATTCGTTTTCTTTTCACCCCCGGGCCAATACGGCCTGAAAGTGTGCTTGAAGCCGTGGGCCATGCGTTCTTTACGCTGAGCCTGGGCATGGGCGCCATTATTACGTATGGCAGTTATATGTCCACAAAAGAATCGATTCCTCGTGCTGCCGGAATCATCGTACTGATGGATACACTCATTGCTGTCATGGCGAGTGTCATCATGTTTTCAATTGTGTTTTCATCGCTGGGTGAGAGTGCATGGCCCGAGGAATTCGCAAGCACGGGCATGTTGTTTACCACGATTCCCCAGATGTTCTATCAGCTCCCCGGGGGGGCGATTCTCGCACCACTCTTTTTTCTGCTCGTGGGATTTGCCGCGTTGACCTCAACCATTTCTTTGCTTGAAGTGGTGGTTTCCTATTTTATTGATCATTTGAACTGGCCGCGACTACGTGCAACGCTGGTTGTGGGCCTGTTGGTATTCCTTTTCGGGATTCTCTCGGCGCTCTCATTGGGCTCGATTAAAAAACTAAGTGGATGGACGCCCTTTAGTAATGCCGCCCAGGTTTTTACTCAAATCGATCTTGATGACAATCAGATGCTTTCACTTAATGAAATCACTCAAGCAGAGCCAGATATTCAAAATAAATGGCTGGAACCTGCGTCAATCAATCAGCTGGATGCAGATCAGGACGGGATAATCAATCAAGGTGAGTGGCCCCAGGATACAGTCACGGGTGTATTCAATACGATGGATTATCTCGCCACCAATTGGTTCCTGCCCATCGGTGGAATCCTGATTGCCATTTTTACCGGTTGGGTGTTAAAGAAATCCTTCATTAAAAAAGAAGTCGAAACCGGCCATGGATCGTTTATCGGATTGGGGATCTGGCGTTTTCTTCTCAGGTTTGTCTGTCCGCTGGCTGTAGGATGGATTCTTTATTCGGTCATCTTTCTTGGTAAAACATTTAATTAAACTATTTTTTATAATAAAGGCATGTATTTCCTATAGCGAAATAGGGCTCCCATTACGGAACCTTTTCATGTAAAACAATGTAAACAGATTATGGAATTATTGACTTTAAAGAAAATATTGATTATACTCTAAACCGATTGTATACATTCCTGAAGTATTCAACGTCCAAACAACATAATTCTATCAGTTCAGGTTTGGTCTTTCGATTGATGTTATTAATAAGTATAGGAAAATAAAATGAGAAAAAAAGATTTGATGTTGACAGTGCTTTTTGCACTTTTGCTTGTGGGTGGTTGTAAAAATAACGATACACCCGTCACACCTGATCCTCCCTCTGATGCTGAACTGATCATTTCAAAAACATCTGTTAATCTTGGGCCGGGAAAAGTATATGATGTAGTTACGCTCAGAAATGATGGAGAAGACAATCTTTCCTGGTCAGTTACTTCCAAGCCTGAATGGGTGAAGCTCTCACAATTGGCAAGTGTGCTTGCGAATAGGGGTTGGGAACGTCTCGAGATTTCGTTTGATCGGTCCGTTGTTGCGCATGGTGAATACTCCGGAACCATTAGCATTGAATCGAATGGTGGAGATGTGGATATTGCAGTGACATTAAATAATCAACCCGCTGAACTTGATGTCAATCAGGAAATCCTTTATTTCGACCGCAATGGTTTGGTTGAAGATCTTATTCTATATAATCATGGAACCGATTCTCTGAGATATGAAATTACTTCGATGCCTGACTGGATCGTTATCCCAGGTGATTCAGTAGGCATTCTGGATGAGCCGGATACATTACATGTGGAAGCCCGTCCCTGGGGAATGGATTATGGCGATTATACAGGTGTAATTTTGATTGAGTCCAATGGCGGTAATGTGGATGTCACGGTGAGTCTTTCATTTCAACGCGAAGTAGAAGTATTTTCGGGTGAAGAAGCCGCACATGTGATGATCGGTGACATTTATCAGGAAGTTCTTGATCATTATGGACAGCATGATCTAAGATCTTATACTATTAATGATTCTCTTGAAGCCGGAATTCATATGATTGGATATTCATGGATTGGCCTTAAGGTATTCTTCCCATCAAGGCAACTGGTACTTTATCCCAATGTGCCCTGTGACCAGGTCACTCTTGAAGTACCTTATGATGGTTTGATTGACAATGTCGGGGATGTCGAAATCGGACTTGGCAGCACACGCGATGAAATTGTAGCTGTATTTGGAGAACCTGACTCTGTGGATGGCGACGAAGAGGTTTATGATACGGGCATTGCTTTCACGTATGGAAGTGACCAACTCAGCAAAATTCGTGTCTGGGAACCCTAAACTATCCTAAATACAAAATTAAAAGTCCATCTCGATTATTCGGGATGGACTTTTTTTATGGTTTGACCATACCTGCCAGGTTTTAAAAAACTGGCAGGTATGATAGTATAAAATTACTCCCCTAAATAAATAAACCGATCCATAACAGGTACGTAACGGCTCCAGCGCCGGTCAGGTTCTTTGTCCCTTTCCATCACATGGCTGATGGCATTAACCTTTGAATCCATTTCATCCATATAATACAGAATCAAAGCTTCGCGGGTCAGGGGCACCACAGGCGAACCGTGCGCCAGTTCACCCTGATGGCTGAGTATCAGATGGATGAGCAGCATCTTCTTTTCCGCGGGGAATCCATTCTGCTTTTCAATTTTCTCAATCGCGATCCGGACATTTTGCGCGCCTATTGAAATGTGCCCGTGAAGCCGGCCTGTGTCGGAATAGTCAATATATCCTTCATCAAAACGATACTCCTCAATCTTGCCGATGTCGTGAAGCAGGGCGCCGGTGATCAGAAGATCCCGATCAATCTCCTTATAGTCGCTCGCCGCGTTGTCACAGAGACTGGCCACCTGGATCGAATGTTCGAGCAGGCCGCCGAGATAAGCGTGATGCCACAATTTTCCGCCGGGCGCTTCCTGAAATTTCTGGCGGAACGATTTATTCTCGAAGATGCGTTTCAGAAGATTGCTTAAATCCTTATCCTTCACACTGGCCACAAGTTTGTCCAGACGAGCCAGCATGCGATCCACAGGGATTGGAGATGCAGCGATGAAATTTTTGCGATCCTGCGCCTTTACCGATTTATCCACCTCAATATGATCGACATTGATTTGAAGTTTGTCATGATAGGTGAGGGTCTTTCCCTTCACGGCCACCACATCCCCCTCATACAGGGTCTCGGTGCGCTGGCTGACGCGATCCCAGATGTGGGCGGTGATTCGGCCGCTGCTGTCCCCCAATTCGATGACCAGAAAAGGTTCTCCATCCTTCTTGGTTTTCAATTCTTTCTTGCGGATGATAAACGATCCTGATACGGATTGACCGGCTTTCAGATCGTGAATTCGGATTTGATCATTCTTTTTTGACATTTTCATCTCCCGGATTGAGTGTTAATAGCTCCCATCCCGAGCGGTGAATTCTATTGATGTCTGTCAAATTGGGATGATATTCATTCGAAAGGAAAAGCACAATTTGATCACGATAATGGGTGTCAACCGGTTGCCCGGATTGACCCGTGGATAATGCTGAAAATGTCCGGTTGAGATCATCAAGCGGTATGATGATCCGTGCGGATTGTATCCAATTGATGTGTTCCAGATCGGTGAGCGAATGTCCCGCGCCAAGCAGTGTCATGGCAGAACCGCCAAAGTGGAATGGCCCCAGAGTCATCACCATGTCCAACAGGGGATTGCCTCTTAACGGGTGTCGGAATTTTACGTTTCGCGCGGCTCCCCATGACCAGTGCGAGATATTGTCACCCCATTTTTCACGAAGCAATTCGATTGCATCAATAAAACTTTGCTTTATTTCGGTCTGTCTGCTTTCCATTCTAATTTGATTTATTAACGTTGGAAATGTGATCTGGGGCAAGTGATCGAAAATAATATCAGGATCATCTTGCTTAAAAAGAAGGGATATCCAGGTTTGGAAGATCAGGGCTTCCGAGCTGCCCGGTTTCATTTCACCTTTCCAGGATGACAATTGATCAATGGCTTTTATCACAACTGGATTGTCATTTTGTATCGTCTCCAGAATCGGCAATGCATGTTTCAAAACATCCATGGCAAATTCGGAGCGACAATCTGACTGGAGTTGGCGCATCCGATACGGCGTGAACGTGCTATCCGCATTCAACAGATCGGCCAGGCGTCTTAACGGCCACGTCTCATGCGCCAAAGGAGTATTGTCCATTACGATGCGAGCGCCGTCTGTGGCGATCCATCCATTCAAGCTAGTCGGACGCGGCTCCACCGGGGGATATGTGTTCATGCCTCCCGATGAATCGGCACTAAGAATGAACCAGTTTGAATCCGTTGCAGGACCAGCCGCTTTCTGCAGGTTCATCACAGTACGGGATCGCATGGTCGCCAATAACTGCCGACAAAATCCAATATTCAAATGTGTTGTATTCACATTGGAAGCGGATAGATGCGTCCACATTTGTCGGACGTTTGATGCCCACACGACGGCTCCATTCTGCCCGCTCAATATCATTGGCACACCGGGCAGGGACAATCCGCCCGCCCTCAAATCCGGACTGAACAGATGCATCTCATACCAGATATTCGGCTGCACAGCGGATTCGTTATACACTGAAGCGAGAATGGGTTTGCCGGATGCGGATTTCTTTCCGGAAACAATCCAGCTCAGATTGGACAGGGGAGGCAGGCTGAGATATCCATCCCGCAGAATTTTTTTAACATACCCCTCAGAAAGCAATTCATTCCCCACGCGGTCAGTTTTAGACAGCGATCTGAGGAGACCCTCAGGTTGTCTCATCCATGCATGAAAATAGAGCAAGGCAAGTGATTCTTCTGGCTGCCAGGGATCTGTCTTCTTATTTAAGATCGTATATTCGAGGGGCAGCCGCTCGCTGTATTGATCCAGAAAAGCGTTGATTCCTTCAGAATAACTCTGAAAGATGAGTTGAATATCAGTAGGCAGACTTTGATAATCCGCCTTGGCCTTGGCGGTGAGATTAACCGACCGCATTAAAGTATCTGTCCGTGACCCATTTAAAAGGAACAGCTCGGCCAGCCGTCCGTCCGCAAGATGGCGGTTCAAATCCATTTGAAAAAAGCGATCCAAAGCGGTGATATAACCCTGGGTGAAAAAGAGATCCGCCTCATTATCCGCTAGAACATAGGGGATACCCAGGTCATCCCGAAATACCTGAACGTCTGCCTGCAATCCTTCACAATGCATCGTGCCGGATGTGTCGGGTAGAGAGCGCGTTACCAGCCTGTAACCAATGCTGAGAAAAATGAAGCCGATCAGCATCAGGGTTGAAATACTGATTAAAACAATTCGTATAAAGCGATACTTTATCAAGTTATTATCCGTTGATTTGAAAAGGTCTATCCATTGTAAATAAACCTGATTGGAATGTCAAGAAATATTCATGCATTCAAATGTTTAATGTTGAATTGTGAAGGTTAAATGAAAAGCAGAAGTAATTATAGAGTAGGAATTCCACTCCATTTTTTAATGGAATATACGATTTCAAATGATTATGTTTGATTGTCCAATGCGGATATAGACAAAGAGAAAGGCTGTGGATGAAAAAGAAGATCGGATTGGCGCTTGGTGGTGGCGGCGCACGCGGGCTTTGTCACATTGAATTCATCAAGGTGCTGGATGAGTTGGGTCTGAAAGCCTCCATCATTTCCGGAACATCCATCGGTTCAATTATCGGGGCATTTTACGCCTCCGGGTACAGCGGTCAGCAAATGGAGGATCTGATTCAGGAGATTGGTTTACGTGAGATCACCAAACTGGTTGATCCCTCTTTCTTCAGTATAGCAGGACTGGTCAAAGGTAAGGGAATCCTCGAATTTCTGGATGAGAATCTACCCATACACACCTTTGAGAAGTTGAAAATTCCCTTGAAAATTATCGCAACCGATTACTGGCAGCAGAAAGAGGTCATCCTCTATAAGGGGGATCTGATTCCTGCGATACGAGCAAGTATCTCTATCCCCGCGATTTTTGAACCGGTCAAGATTGGCGGGCAGGTTCTCATCGATGGCGGTGTATCCAATCCCGTGCCTTATGATGTGATTCGGGATCAATGCGATTTACTCATTGCCATTGACGTGGGCGGCACATCCATGATCCCGAAAAAGGTTCGTGTGCCCAATATGTTTGAGAATATATTTTCCACTGTACAAATTCTTCAGAATGCGATTGTGCTGAATAAAATGTCTATCGCCAAACCTGATCTATATTACAAACCGCCGTTTCAAAACGTGGGGCTTCTTGAATTTGAGAAATATGAGAAAATTATCGATAGCGCGGTGGTTGATGTTGAACGGTTTCGCGAAGCAATGAGTGCGTGGAAAAATGATAACAAGGGATTTAAAAACTTTTTTAAAAAGGGAATTCCCGGGATACATAAGAAAACTGGAAAATCTAAAAAGGACAAACAATGAAACCTTTGGTGACACGGAACATTGAAGAGCTCAGGCCCTATAAACCGGGCAAGCCGATTGAGGAGACTGAACGGGAAATTGGAGTTAAAAATCTGGTGAAGATGGCGTCGAATGAGAACCCACTCGGGCCTTCTCCAAAGGCAGTTGAAGCAATTCAGAAAGCCGCAGAGCAGATGCATATTTATCCTGATGGCGGGTGTTACATGCTCAAGGAACGGCTGGCAAAACATTTATCCAAATATGATGTAGAGCCCCATAACCTCATCATCGGCAATGGCAGTAATGAAGTGATTGAGTTTATCATCCGTACCTTTGTGGCTGCAGATGAGAATATCGTGATCGGAGATCCTTCATTCATCATTTATCGACTGGCGGGTATTTCACATAATAGAGAGGAGATTGCTGTGCCTCTCCGTGATGATTTGACCTGTGATCTTGAAGCAATTTACAATGCTGTGAATGCCAAGACTAAAGTGATTTTTCTTGCCAGCCCGAACAATCCCACCGGCATTCCCATATATGATGATGAGTTTGTTCATTTCATGACGCATGTGCGCGATGATGTGATTATCTGTATTGACGAAGCCTATGCCGAGTTTGTGGACGATCCCAAAGTACTTGATGGATTGCAGTACGCGCCGTACCGTCACCGGCTTGTCGTACTCCGTACCTTTTCAAAAATCTACGGTTTGGCAGGATTGCGGATCGGCTATGGTGTATCCAGTGCCGATTTGGTGAGCTACATGGATCGCGTACGTCCGCCTTTCAACGTAAATCGTATGGCGCAAATCGCAGCCTGTGCGGCGTTGGACGATCCTGCTCATGTTAAAAAGACGCAGGCAGTGAACGCGTCAGGCCGCAAAGAAGTTGAGGATACGCTCACGCAAATGGGTGTGAAGTGGTATCCATCACAAGCAAATTTTTTGCTTATTGATTTAGGAAAGCCTTCAGGGCCGGTTTTCGATACACTACTCCATAAAGGATTTATCACACGTCAGGTTGACAATTATGGTTTACCCAATTGTCTTCGTGTCACGATCGGAACAGAGGATCAGAATCGGGGATTTATTGAAGCTTTGAGAGAAAGCCTCCTTTAAGGATAAAAAAGTTAATTACCCTGATCTTTTACTTTGTAAATTCTCATTGCGTTTCCTATATTATATTTCCGCAAACGTTTGTTCTAATAACTGAATTCGGAGTCAGGAATCAGAAGAAAAGAATATTCCGGTAAAACTGGCGGATAATATCTATTTATTTATAATAATCAGTAATCAGGAAATAATATGCAATTTGGTTTTTTCGACGATAAGAACAAAGAATATGTAATTGACAGGCCAGATACACCTCGATCGTGGTCCAATTATTTGGGTGATACGACGTACGGCGCTATTATCACAAACAATGCGGGTGGATATAGTTTTATGCATTCCGCGGCGCAGGGGCGCTTCATACGTTGGCGTGCGAATACTTTGCCCATGGATCAACCAGGCCGGTACTTTTACCTCCGTGACCGTGAAAGTAAAGATTACTGGTCTGCATCGTGGCAGCCGGTTGGCAAGCCACTCTCTGAGTACAAGACCACCTGCCGTCATGGTACGGCCTATACGGTCATTGAATCCGATTATAACCAAATCCGATCTGAAGCGACCTACTTTGTACCACTTGGCCGCGCGTTTGAATGCTGGCATCTCAAAATCACAAATCAGGATTCCAAGCCCCGTGAACTTTCGCTGTTCAATTTCGTGGAGTTCTCCAATTTTTGGGAGCTGTGGCAGGACTGGCTCAATCTGCAGTATTCCCAGTATATCCTTCAAATGACCGAAGTAGACGGAGTGATTGATGCAGCGATCAATCCACTGCTGCCGACGGTGCATGGTGATTTCAATGCCGATCCCCAGTCCAGGCATTCGTTTATTACGATGGTTGGCGCTGAAATTACCGGTTTTGACACGGATCGTGAATCCTTTATCGGCCCGTACCGAGGATATGGAAATCCTCTTGTCGTGGAAGAAGGCAAATGCACCGGCTCCCTTGCTTCGGGAGACAATGGCTGCGGAGTGTTCCAGGCTGATCTGGAACTGGCGTCTGGTGAATCCCGCGAAGTGGTTGTGCTCATGGGCATTGGTACAGCTGACGTGGAAGGCAAAGCTGCGGCGCAGGAATTCAAGGATCTCTCCAAAATCCAATTTGAACTTGAGAAGGTGAAATCACATTGGCACACCAGAATTCAGGGCATGACTGCCTCCACACCTGATCCCGAATTTGATAGTATGATGAACATGTGGAGCCCGTACAACAGCTTGATCACCTATTCATGGTCCCGTGCCGCGAGTTTGGTATATGCCGGAGCACGAGACGGATTGGGATACCGCGACACTGTCCAAGATTTACTGGGTGTGCTCCATACCATACCAGAAGAGGCGGGGGAACGGCTCGAACTGATGATTACGGGCCAGGTTTCAACGGGTGGGGCCATGCCGGTTGTGAAGCCAATATTACATGAACCGGGAAAAGAGAAGAAACCCGAAGAATCCGAATACCGATCGGATGATTGCTACTGGCTGTTTAATACGGTCCCGGCTTACGTGAAAGAAACCGGCGATGTTGAATTTTATAAGAAGGTACTTCCGTACGCTGATGAAGGTGAGGATACGGTTCTTGGCCATTTAAAAAGAGCCATCCAGTTTTCTCTCGACCGATCCGGTAGTCACGGATTTCCATGCGGACTTCTCGCGGACTGGAACGATTGCCTTCAGCTCGGTTTTAACGGCGAGACCATCTTCGTGGCCCTCCAGCTCCGGTACGCCTTAAGAACCTATATTGAAATTTGTGACTTTCTAAAGAATTCTGAAGAATCCACCTGGGCGGCTGAACATCTCAAAACCCTCGATATAAATTTGAATGAGCACGCATGGGATGGACGCTGGTTCCGCAGAGCGATTCGCGAGGATGGATTTATTTTCGGTACTGCAGAAGTCGATGAGGGCGACGTGTGGCTCAATCCTCAATCATGGGCGGTATTGAGTGGGTTGATCCAGGATGAAAAAGGGGAAGCTGTCATGGATGTGGTTCACGATCGATTGGCCACGGAATACGGCTTGATGATCCTTGATCCTCCTTACGAAAAAACGGATTTGGCCATCATCAAGTCCACTCTATTTAATAAAGGCATGAAAGAAAACGGTGCGATTTTCTGTCACACGCAGGGATGGGTTGTAATTGCTGAGGCCATGCTCGGGCGTGGCGATCGGGCGTTTGAATATTTACGGGCATCCATGCCATCGGCCATGAATACAAAGGCCGAAATTCGAGGGATTGAGCCGTATGTGAATTGTCAATCCACACATTCGAAGTATAGCCCGCGTTTCGGAGCGTCCCGTCTGCCATGGCTTTCAGGATCAGCCACATGGTCCTATTTCGCAGCAACCCAATACATACTCGGTATTCGACCCGAATATAATGGACTTTTGATCGATCCCTGCATACCGAAGGATTGGTCGGATTTTTCGATCAGCAGACGGTTTCGTGGTAAGATGTTGGATATCACAATTCAAAATCCAAATGGTATGAATCGAGGGGTGAAGGAGATCATCCTCAATGGCAATAAAATTGAGGGACAGCTCATCCCTGTGGAATTAATGGAATCATCCAACACTGTTAAAGTGTTATTAGGATAGAGTGATTAATCTTCCGATCCATCTTGTGGTCGGAAATTTTATTTATTGAGGGAGGAATCATGGTCGAAAAGCTGGCTGGTAAATTGAAAATGAAAGAGAAACTCGCCTATGGATTTGGCGATCTCGCATCCGTGCTTTACTGGCAGACGTTTATGTTGTACTTTACATTTTTCTACACCGATGTTTTTCTGATTCCAGCGAGCGTCGCAGCCACGATGTTTCTGGTCAGTCGTCTCTGGGATGGTGTAAATGATCCGATGATGGGCATTATTGCGGATCGGACTAAAACAAAATGGGGTAAGTTTCGTCCCTATTTACTCTGGTTGTGTGTCCCCTTTGCCATTGCTGGTGTGCTCGCATTTACGGTTCCTGATTTTAGTATGACAGGCAAAGTTATCTGGGCCTATGCGACATTCATCCTGATCATGATGCTTTATACAGCGATCAATATTCCCTATACTGCATTACTCGGCGTGATTACACCGGATTCCAATGAGCGGACCGCGGTTTCATCCGTTAAATTTATTTTCGCGTTCGCAGCAGGAATTATTGTGTCCGCGACCTTACTCCCCATGGTGAAGGGATTGGGAGGGGGCAATGACGCGAAGGGCTGGCAATTGTCCTTTGTGGTTTACGGTATTGCTGCTATAGCGTTCTTCCTCATTGCATTTAAAGGAACCAAAGAGCGTGTTCAGCCGCCCAAGTCCCAGAAATCCTCGATCAAAAAGGATCTCTATGAGTTGGTCACCAATGGTCCCTGGCTCATTCTGCTTGCGACGACGATTACCTTTATCCTGTTTGTGGCGGTGCGTAGCAGTGTGACGGCTCATTACTTTAAATATGTGATCGGAACCCGCGATCTCACATTGCCCTTCCTGGGAAGCAAACAGTATGATTTTGCGACTCTGGTTTCCGCTTTTAATACCATCGGCCAGATTGCTTCTCTTCTTGGCGTGTTTGCTGTGAGTTGGTTCGCGAAAATTGTGGGTAAGAAACGCGCTTTTCTTATTATTTTTATTATCGCGATTCTTAGCACAGCCTCCTTTTATATTCTCAGCCCGGAGCAGATGGCATTAATATTCATCGTTCAGATTATCGGCTCCCTAACGGGTGGACCGCTTAGTGTGCTGCTATGGGCGATGTATGCTGATACGGCCGATTATGCGGAATGGAAACGCGGGCGACGCGCCACGGGTCTGATTTTTTCCGCATCGACTATGTCACAAAAAATTGGATGGGCGTTGGGTGCATTTGTAGCATTGAATCTGATGTCCCAGGTTGGATTTGCGGCGAATGAAGTCCAGTCCGCAGACAGCCTGAAAGGGTTGATTCTTCTTTTCAGCCTGATCCCGGCCGGGATGGGAATCATCTCAATGATTATAGTGACATTCTATCCGTTGAACGAAAAACGGGTTGCTGAGATCTCAACCGATCTTGAAGATCGACGCAAAGTGGCTGGAGAAGAAGTGGTGATGTAACGAATTGGTATTCTAAACCCGGATTGCTGATGGTTGGTGATCCGGGTTTGTTTTTAAAGGATGAATAACGAAATTTAAAACCTGTTAGGTTTTAGAAACCTGACAGGTTTGATTACTTAAAGGATTTTTAAAATGCAATACGGTCATTTTGACGATGAAAAAAAAGAGTATGTGATCACGCGTCCCGACACACCGAAGTCCTGGTCCAACTATCTGGGCTCCACGGAATATGGGGCGATCATTACGAACAATGCGGGGGGGTACAGTTTCTGGAAGTCCGGGGGCATGGGGCGCTACATGCGCATGCGCTTTAATTCCATCCCCATGGATCAGCCGGGACGGTATATCTATTTCCACGATCACGATTCCAAAGACTTCTGGTCCGCCTCATGGCAACCGGTTGGGAAATCCCTGGATGATTTTAAATCCACCTGTCATCACGGCACAGGATACACGACGATTGAATCCGAGTATTCAGGCATCAAATCCGACGTCACCTATTTTGTGCCTATGGGCAAGCTGTTCGAAATCTGGAAGGTTCGCGTGACCAATACGGATTCCAAGCCGCGCAAACTCAGCGCCTTCACCTATGTTGAATTGGTCGGCTCCTGGAACGCAATCGATGATTTGCTAAACATCCAATACGTGCAATACACCCCGCAAATGTCCATCGTGGATAATATGATCGATCACGGTACCAATGTCTATATCCCTGAAATGCCCGATAATTTTAAGGAGAAGGATCAGGGACGGCATAGTTTCCAGGTCATCGTGGGCGCGAAGGTGATCGGATACGATACGGATCGTGAAGCCTTTTTAGGGCCGTATAGAACCTACGCCAATCCCATTGCTGTAGAGAAAGGGCAATGCTTCAGATCACTCGCGTATGGCGACAATCCCTGCGGTACTTTACAGGTGGAGTTGACACTTCAGCCCGGTGAATCCAAAGATTTCCTAGTTCTTATGGGTGTGGGCAAAGCGGATGTGCAGGGACGTGAGGCGGCCAAAGAATTCCAGAATATCCAGAAAGCGGATGAGGAACTGGAGAAAGTCAAATCCTACTGGCATGGCCGGCTGGAAGGATTATCCGCGCAAACGCCGGATGAAGAATTAAACAGTACGATCAACACGTGGGGGATTTATAACGCGCTGATTACATTCGCATGGTCACGCGCTGCGAGTTTGATTTATTCCGGTATTGATCGCGATGGATTAGGCTACCGTGACACAGTACAAGATTTTCTGGGCGTACTTCACACCATCCCGGATGAAGCCAAGGAGCGGCTTGAACTGATGATCACAGGCCAGGTGTCCACGGGCGGCGCCATGCCGGTGGTTATGCCATTCGGGCATGTGCCTGGTCATGAGCCCAAACCGGCTGAAGAGGACTATCGTTCTGATGACGCGCTGTGGCTCTTTAATACCATCCCCGCGTATGTGAAAGAAACGGGTGATATTGAATTTTATAAAAAGGTTCTTCCATATTCCGACTCAGACGAGGACACCATTTTCGACCATATGAAACGAGCCATCCAATTCAGTCTAGACCGGCTGGGTCAACATGGTTTGCCCTGCGGACTCAGGGCAGATTGGAATGATTGTCTGCGTTTCGGTCAAACGGGAGAATCGGTTTTTGTGGCTTTGCAGCTCCGACTCGCGTTTAAGGTGTATCTCGAAATCGCGGATCTATTGAGCGATTCCGATGCCAAGAAGTGGGCGGAACCGCTCCTCCAAAAATTAGATGAGAATCTCCAGAAACACGCCTGGGATGGTGAATGGTTCATGCGTGGCTATCGATATGATGGAATGAAATTCGGTTCCAAAGAAAGCCCGGAAGGCAAGATTTTTCTGAACTCACAAACTTGGGCTGTGATGAGTGGCGCTGCATCCGAAGCGCAGGCGAAGTCAGCCATGGATGGTGTGAAACAACATTTAGCGACAGAATATGGATTGGCGCTCTGCGATCCACCCTATACTGAAACGGATTATAATATTGTTCGCGCTGCGCTTATGAATCCTGGACAGAAAGAGAATGGCGGCATCTTTGTTCACACACAGGGATGGGCGGTCATAGCTGAAGCGATGCTGGGACACGGCACGCGTGCGTACGAATATCTTCGATCCTATCTTCCTGCTGCGTACAATCAAAAAGCTGAGATCCGCGAGATTGAGCCTTATGTGGTGTGCCAATCCAC
Organism: Candidatus Zhuqueibacterota bacterium; assembly: GCA_013202295.1. Classification (GTDB taxonomy): domain Bacteria; phylum Zhuqueibacterota; class QNDG01; order QNDG01; family JABMRT01; genus JABMRT01. Next base: position 2,010 of record JABMRT010000191.1, on the reverse strand, counting down.
ATATGCGAAGTTCAGTCCGAAGCACGGAGCATCACGTATTCCGTGGTTATCAGGCTCCGCAACCTGGACTTATTTCGCGATTGGTCAGCACATTCTCGGAATTCAACCCGAATACAATGGGTTGAGCTTAGATCCCTGTATCCCGGCTGACTGGTCCGGATTCACAGTTACCCGTAAATTCCGAGGTAAGAAATTCGAGGTCACTGTTGAGAATCCAAACCATGTGGAAAAGGGTGTGAAGGAAGTTGTCCTGAATGGTGAGAAGATTCAGGGCAATCTCATTTCCAATTCAATGATGCAAGATGAGAATGTTGTACATGTTGTGATGGGATAAGTCATCAGCGTTACTTCCATGCAGGAGTTTTGGAACGATAACACCTTTCCAATATAGCTATCAGAATGCCGCGTAATTAACAGTTGCGTGGCATTTGTTTTTTACGTAGAATGGATGTCCTACCTATATGAATGGAGGAAATATTTTGTTAGAATCCAATCAATCGCCGTATCTTTGCCATGTGTTTGTGTGTACAAATGACCGGAAGGGTGCACGTAAATCCTGCGCGGATGGGAACAGCAGTGAGATCCGACGTTTATTGAAAGAGGAGATCGCTAATCGCGGATGGAAACCCAAAATTAGAATCTCGCAAAGTGGATGTTTAGGTGTTTGCGATTCCGGGCCGAATGTAATGCTGTATCCTCAACAGGACTGGTTTTCCGGAGTTCATGTGAACGATGTGCCCAAGATTTTAAACAGGATTGAAGCCATTCTTAAGGAGAATAAATAAAGCCATCCAAAATGGATGGCTTTATTGTTGTCATGCAGATCTGTTTACTGACTTTTAAAATTCTTCAGCCATTCCTTGGCTTTTTCAGGATCAGTAAAATATCTCGTATCTTTTGCTTTGGTAAAATTGATATATATCTTTGCAATGACAGACATGGCATCGTCTTTTAAAAGAAGTGCACTGGGTTTGCCAGTTTTATTCTTTTTACGCTGGTCTTCCATTCGTTGTTTATCATACGACGATGCTTTTTCCATTTTTCGAATGTCAGTGATATAACCGCAATATTCATCAAGCCGCGAAAGCCATTTATCCGTTTCAGGAATCATTTCATCGGCTGTCAAATCACCCTCGATGATAAACCAAACAATACCATCTTCAAGTCTTGACGTGACCATGCTCTTCCTCGTAAACGCAATTTATTCCTTCGGATGAATCACAATATCAATACGACGATTTTTACGCCGGCCGTCCTTTGTCTCATTTGAAGCAACCGGTTTGGATTCCCCGTATCCCACAGCCATGATCCGGGATTCGCCAATTCCTGAGGCGGCGACCAGATATTTCTGAACCGCTGAAGACCGTTCTGTAGAGAGTTTTTGATTGGCGTCATCTGTGCCATATGAATCGGTATGGCCCTCAACTGTGACGCCGCAGCTTGGATACAGATTGAACGCATCTACGACTTTCGAGAGAAGACCAAAATTTTTCGGATCGATAGTGGATTTGCCCACATCAAATGAAAGGCCATAAAGTCGGATGATGACCTGTTCTCCCATCCGCAATACCTGTGCTTCGGCTACTGTAAAGGATTTTTCAACCTTATCATATTTCTCTCTAGCCAGCTTTTGTTTATTCATCAATGCGGCCAGATTTTGTTCCTTGTCTTTCAAATCACCCAGCTGCGATTCCATATTCTGAATCTGCTGAGTGAGTAAAGTAATCTGGGCTTCTTTGTCTTCAATGTCCTGATTCTGGCTGGCAATGGTTTGTTGCAATACCCAAATTTTGTGGAGAATCTCATCTTCAGCAGGCTTGATTCCCTGATCAAAAGCCACTGCGGTTTCGAGCTTGTCACCGATGTGCTGAAGTGGCGCTTCGGCTTCGAGTGCAATGACTTCCATCGTAGCCTTCGAATCTTCGGTTTGTCTAATTTTCATTGAAAGATAGGCGGCATGTTTGGCTTCATATTTTGCTTCCTTGGCGATTTCACGCACCTGATCGGTAT
>JABMRT010000190.1 GCA_013202295.1 Candidatus Zhuqueibacterota bacterium | reverse complement strand
GTATTTGATGGTGAAAGTGGAGACTTTTCAGCCCTTACAAACGGATTTGAAGGATTGATGTCTACAAATAATACTCCCGGGTTGGAAGGTGCAGATGGCACGGGACTCGAATTGTCTGCGGGAACTGGAGGAGGTGCCGGAAGCGGAATCGGAAATGGAATTGGTAGTGAGGTTGGTAAATCGAAGGGTAAAGATAAAGGTGTGGTTGTCGCCTTAAAGACCTATTCTGAATCAGACTATCAAGGCGAAGATATTCTTTCACCCCTCATTGAATGGATGAAGAAACACCCAGACAAGCACCCTTCAGCAATCAGTAAGCATTTAAAATTTAAAAACAATGATCTCAGAGCCTTTGTCAAATTTACAGTTAATGGCGTTGAAACAGAAATGTATCTTCAGTGTACCGAAACTACCAAAGAACTTGCGATATGTATTGTCCAGGATAATAATACCATAAAGCTTGTTGATCAAGGGATATCAGAACGCAGCCACAAATTTGAAGAGGGTCGATCTTTTAGAGATGTATCGGATAATCATATCACGAGTTTGAATACAACTACGAAATCACCGACACGTGAAGTTACGAATCGATTTATGAGTATTTTCTTAACTTGGTGGAATGACGGGAATCCAATAACGGAATAATATTTATACTTATATAGAATACGAGGATTTCCTATAATTAAGCAGAGGATCCTCGAGCCGCTTTTTTTCATCTATATAGTGGAACGAATATGTTTAGATGGGCCGTCCAATTTTTTGTTTTTCTAGGTATTATGGCGATTATCGGATGTTCGAGTGTCAGTCAGTATTCACCTGGATCAATGAATACCCGGCCTTCTGGTATTGATAGTCTTGTTTATCGATCAGTATTAAATGATTCCAGAATTCTGTTTATCTCTCACAATGCCCATTCAGAAGCAGACACATTGAAGAAGAAAGGGAAAGACGTATTCAGACAGTATCTTAGCGTGGATAGCTTGATCATACCCCAAGATACTTTGAAAATCGCTGAGAGTATAAGTAATCAAGTTCGAGAGTTGAGCGTGAATCAAAAGATCAGTTCAAAAGTTCATGGAATACTTGAGATTCATGAATCTCAGCCAATTCAACAAGCGCTTACCGCTCTTAAAGTAGACATTCTTGATAAATCTCTTAAATCCTTTGAGAAAGCTTATAAGTTGAATCCAACTGATCCAGAGATTATGCTATATTTATCAAGAGTGTATCATTTATTATATTCGATCAATACAACTCAGACTCATTATCTTGAAACATCAAATCAGATTTTACATAATATATTGGGATATGATCGAGGTGATCATTTTGTCTATTTTTTACTCGCCGAGAATGAACGAAGCCGATCAGAATGGAAAGTGGCCGAGTCATACCTTCTTCAAGCAATAGATATTCTAAATTCCTATGAGTTTTTACCAAAGGAGCTCAACTCCATATCATTTGAATCTTATACAGATTCACTTTCTTTTAATAAATACCTTTATCTGCTTGGCGACACATATGTCAAACTTTATAACGCCACAGAGGCGATTCGGGCCTTAAATTCAGCAATGCAATATACGAACAAGGCACAGGATCTTATACGCATTCAGGATTATATTAATTGGATTAACTGGGCTGAAGGAAACATTAGGATACGAGAACTCTTTGAAGAGGCCACACAGCTAGAAAAGGATGAAGAATATATTAAGGCGGCTTCAACCTATAAACATGTTCTTACAGATACGAGAGGAAAAGCGCAAAACGCATTTTGGGAAACCGCATGGCGGTTATCAAAAATAGAAAGTGCTATTTTATGCAATGATTCGCTTTATACTGCAAATAATCCTTTCAAAGAAATCGGATTCAATCGATTACGCCAAGTTATTCAGGAAATACCGAAGGATAGTTCCGGTATGCCTCAAGACACGTTGCATTTGAGTTATATGAATGATTACAGTCGTATGTTGTGGAATGAGGCCTCCAGAATCCAGAAGATTGAAGGAAGGAAAAAGGACGCAGAGCGTTTATTTTCAGAAGGATCGGCCTTTCCATCAAATGTTCAAGGAAAGTGCTCCCTTCAAATGACGCGCTTGTATCAAAGTGCCAGACCTCTGGGGCTTTTTTGGTCTATTAAGACATATGTCATTAAGGACCAACTGGATGAAGATGAATTACGAGGTCTCTTTAAACTTTTTCAAACTGTAACACATGTTTCAAGGAGCCCAATCCTTCGAAATTATTTCAATCTTGAGTCCCATCGTATTCTTGATCGGGGGAGTCCACGGAATATGAAGGTAGAGGACAGGCTAATGTCCTATGAATTATTACGTTCTGGTTATCAATATATCTCAGATATGCTCTATCACCAATATAAAATCCGACAAGATCTTGAACCAGTCAAGGAATTTGATCATTTATATCGTGAGCTGGAACGCACTCTTCCAGTTAAACGTCGGGAAGAAATCCGATTGAAGATATATGATTATTATTATAAAGCATTCCGTAATTTAGATTATAAATCGGTTATTGAGGACTGGAAGAAACAACTACGCTCGTTACGTATCTCTGATGAATATCCATAACAGGCAAATAATAGTATGTTACCATTTATAAAAAATAAATTGATTAATAGTTATATCAGGCGAATTATAAGTATCATATTGTGTCTGGCTTCGTCCTATGGGATTTCACGAGATAAGACGATATTACAACATGATGCACCTTCATTGGACTTTCCCACCGGCGTGGATAGCGTGCTGGTGAGAGAATGTGCCTCGATCTCTGGGATTATGTTTGTCTCTATAGAGTGTGAAAACGCAGCTGAAGAATTATTTTTAGAGGCTAAAGAACTTTTGAATACAGCAGCAGCCATGCATCGCTGCATAGATAAAATGGACTCAGATGCTACATCTGAAAAGATCATTTCTGATATCAACAGCTTTGATTTACCGTTAACATTTAAAGTGAAATTCAGACAAGTCATTGCACATGAGGATATTCAAAAAGCATGCATGTGGATCAAAAATGAAGTTGATAATTATTATCAGCTAGCTGAGCTCAAATTACAAGAAGTATGCCAGAAGAATCCATTTCATCTGGGTGCAGGAGTTGAACTGGTAAAATTGTTAATGCTGCAGGGAAGGACAGATTTAAACCATCAACAGACAGATAAATATTTCCAGTCGGCAATGAATGAGTTAGATCGACTTATTTTACTCGATCAATCGAATCATCATCTTATTTCCCTAAAGGGGGAAATCGAGATCGAGCTTAATGATTGGGAATCTGCAAAGTACAGTTTTCAAAAGGCTTCGGAATTATTGTTTAATTATGCATTCCTTCCTACAGATCTTACTCAATCCAATATCGAGATATCGGTGGATACAACGATTGCTTTTAAATATATACTTTTTCTTATACAAACGCATATAAAATTGTATGAATCCGATCAAGCTCTGATGCAAATAGAAGGTGCCGAAATATATGCTAATAACGAAGATAGATGTAAAATATTAGAAGATTATCGGGGCATGATCAATTGGGCAGATGGAGATATCCGTTCTAGAGAATTGTTTGTGGAAGCTATAGCTTATGAGGAGGAAAATGAATTTAATGAATCTGTAAACAAGCATCATGAAATTCTAAAACGAATGGATTCAAAACTCTCTGAAGCATTTATAGAGACGTCTTATCACCTTTCACTTCTTGAATACAAACATTTTAAACAGGATCCATCCTATTTAAATAAATATGGTGTGCAAAATATAGGTATGGGGCGACTGAGGAATATAATCAAGCGTCTGAATCAAAATCAGTATGGAGTACCACAGGATAGTTTAGCGCGGAATTATTTTGAAATATTCGGCACAATGCTTTTTAACGAGGGAATAAAAGCCGTTGAAGAAAAGTATCACGCATTGGCTATGACCTATTTTCTACAGGGATCGCTATTTCATTCAAGTTATCAAGCAAAATGTAGTTTGGAGCTTGCGAAACTTGTCATGCACCATGGAGAAATTGGATTTCGGTGGGCGCTTCATGCATATTCCCAAATCCAAGCAATGACAGAAGATGAGAAAAAACAACTTTACCCATTGCTTAGATTTGTTACAAAACGTGTGAATCAGCCTGAATTATGTCAGTTCTTTCATGATGAATTCCATTCTTTTCTACAATCCAATGAGGTCTCTACTAATCGAAAAATTCGTTTGATGGGATATGAATTTCTAAGAGCTGGTTATGTCGATCTTCAAAAATATTGCGAACAAACATATCATATTCAATATAATCCTTCAAGCATTCACGAATTCGCTCAAAAATATATCAATGATGAAATCGTTTTACCAAAGCCAATGAAAAAGCAGATTCGAGGTTTGATCGATCAAGCCTATCAAAAACAGAATCGCGAGGATGCTTTGAAAAACTGGAAATCATTTATTCACCAGGTTCCTCTTTAAAAAAATAGGATTAATGAATGTATAAAACTATTACATTTATTTTATTGATTGCCATTCTTCTAATGCATCCTGGTTCCATAGAAGGTCAAGAAGCTCCCTGGATTAAAGCAGATCCCATGTGTCAATTGTTAAGTGCTTCAGTAGTGCCTGAATCTTTGTCAAGAGAATCCCAAACACAGGCAAGAGTGGCTTTTAATCAAGGAGCAACTATTTTTCTTAGATATAGAGAAGCACAAGATTCTGAAATAGTAAACAACGCATTACCATTTTTAGAAGAAGCGGTTCGTATTGACCGGACTAATGATAACTTTCGTAATGTTTTACTTACTGCTTATAAAATTCTGGCAAACAAAGCGACCCAAGATTGTAATTATAAAGAAGCCATACTTTTTGGTGAGCGGATGATACGGGTCAATGCGACGTCAGCTTCAGATTATACCATCTTATTTGCATTGGGGAATAATTACTTTAAGTTTCAGAAATATGACTATGCGATACTCCATTTTGGAACAACTGAGAAAATAATAAATAAAGAAATTGAGAAAAAACCTGATGATAATAAATTAAGATCAGATAAGTGTACTCTGCATAACTTATTATATAATATATATATTGAAAGAAATGAATTTGAAAAAGCAGTTAAGGAGGTTGAGAAAGGAAAGAAGTGTGCCAATACTGAACAATGGATTCAGAGGTTTCAGCAGCTTGACCAGATAAATTTACGCAGGCAATTTTGGGGAGGGGATGAAGGATTAAATCTCGAAATCGAAATTAGTAAACAAAAAAATCTGCAAAACTTTAATGAAGTAGTAAACTTATATCAACAACTGATTAATTTATTTCCTGATTCAAATGACGTAAGAAAGATCGAAGCCATTCAATTATATTCTCTTTTCCGTTTTCAAAATCTGAAGCAAAAAGCTGAAACGATAGAATATCTTTTACCCTGGATAGATATGTTGTCCAATACCTCTCCTGAAAGTATTTCAACTTATCAGTCATTGTATGATTGTTTTAGTTTGATGAATTATAACCTGGGTATGGAAAGACTAGCTCAGAATCGATTTGAATCATATTGTTATTTGCGTCAAGCACTGACAGTCAGCTCAAACCATAGCGATAAAGTACATTTCGGACTTTTAACATTGTGTCGGCAAAATCCAACGGAAGTGATAAGACTTGGTAATTTATTGTTGAATGAAGAGGGTGCTCTTGATGACGATAAAAAAAGAGTCGTCCTAGAATATTTGATATATGCGTATAAATTTAAAAATCAAGTCGAAGAAGTGAAACATTTATACGAAATGTATCAAGCCCTATTTATAAGTTCCACGGAAACCTGATTCATATGAAATTATTCATGACTCAATAAACTGTATATCTCTAATTTGATTTTAGGGTTTTACTTCATTTAGAAACTGTTTGTAAATCGATCTGCAAAGCATTAAGATTAATTTAATATACATTAATTACCATTTTAACACATTCTTTTGTCAAGGGAGATTAGCATGTGTATTCATTCTCTTTTTAGACGGGTAAGATTTAGATTACAATCTTTTCGTTTTATTTTAGTACACTTTTCCAAATACCATAATATCATTCTTTGTACTGCCCTTACTATTGTACTTATGCAATGTCTGCTATACTCACAGGAAACGGATGAAGGGTATATTATTGATCAACGAACTCAGTGGGTAGCTATGATTACCAGTCCTGAGCTGATTCAATTATTTATAGATGAATTTTATTTGTTTGAGGAGAAAATCACAAAAATTGAAGTGATTGATGCCAATAATAACGGATTTAGTCGTGGAGATCTAATACGGACCTATCCCAGTGAAATGATATATTTTCTGGATGACCCGAGTGAAAAGCTTCAGTCTGAAATGGATCGCTGGCGATTTCAGGCAAATTTCAATGTGACACTGGAAAATTCTCAAACACCTGATTTGCTGGAAAATATACCCGTACAAAAGGCGCAATACGCAATCGTTGCATCTTTTTTACGAGGTGTGATGCGAAATTACAAGAATTATCCATTAAAAGCATGGGTCGAGAGAAATGATTCAACAATGACTTTTGAGATGTGGGGGTATAGCGATACAGATTTAGAATATGTGCCAATCCCTCCATCAGGCTATGATTTTATTATTGTTCATAAGACAATAAAAGATACACTGTATATCCCGGAATAAAAAAAAGGTGCATAGGATGAAACAAAATATTATATGTAGTGGATTCTCTATATCCTTAGCTTTTATTATCTTTCTTGCTTGCGGGAATCCGGTTATAAAAAGTGTAGATATTTATTTAAAACAAGGTGATTATGAAAAAGTTGTTGAAATTCTTGATAGAGAACGATCTAAAAATCCAAAAGATGGACAAATCCTTCTTCTTCTGGCTGAATGTCAAGGCGAATTAGGTCACTATCGTGAATTACAAAAGATTCTGGATCAGGAAATTTTAATGGCTTATCAGTATCAGAAGCGTGCAACGTTTATCAGAGAAAAATATTGGCGAATTAATTATAACCGTGCGATTGATCGTTTTTCAGATAATGAGTTAAATGAGGCGATCGATTTTATAAAGAATGCTATCATTATTGATAGCACAAAGGCAGAATCATATTCATTTATGGGTGATGTGTTTATTCAATTGGAACAGCCAGAGGAGGCAATTCAGGCTTATACAAGACACATCGAGCTGGATAAGAAATCAACAATATCCTGTGAAAATCTAGCTGACCTTAATTTTCAGAATAGAGATTTTAGCCAAGCAGTTCAATTATCCAAAGAGGCACTTCGAAGAGATCCTACCTTGTTTTCATCTTACATGCGTATGGCTTTTGCTTGCCAGAATTTGGATAGCCTTGATGCTGCTGAAGCAGCCTATAGAGGAGCAAAAGGACTCAGTCAGTCCATCCTGTTATTTGAAGAATATGGTAAATTATGTCTTAGAAGAAAAAAGTATGATTTGGCGAAGGAACAATTCGCTCAGGGCCTTTTACTTTCTCAATATGATGATCGATTCTATAAATACCTTGCTGAATGTAGTTATGGATTAAATGATTTTAAAAATGTGGCAGCCTATTATGAGAAATACATCACGAGTCATACTGAAGATTTTGAGGCCATTAAGAATCTGCTCGTTGCCTATGATCGAATAGGTGATCTGGATAATTTTATGCGTATTAAATCAATGATGGAAAGATATCACTAAAAAATCTGTATAATTAAAAGAGGCTCCGATGAAAAAGAGATGGGTTGTTGCTTTCAAACACGTTCTTTTTGGATGTATCATTTTTGAACGAACTGTTTTTGCGCAGTTTGATCTACTACCCGATCTAATCATACCGCCCATTCATTCAGTAGATGCAAAAGTATCTGCTGTAATACAACTTCCTTTTAATGCGCCACTTGATATGACGGGGATTGATGAAAAAGTATTTATCATCGGTAAATTAACAGGCGTATATACAGGTGATTTTAGCCTTGATCCTTCACTCACAATTCTCGAGTTTCAAACATCACGCCCTTTTCATCCCGGTGAAGAGATTGTGGTACTTTTAACAGATGAGATTGAGTCCGCCACTGGAATCCCCATTACTGCGCCTTTTCAATGGTCTTTTACAGTGGGTGCTCCTTACGGCGCGGGAGATTTTCAAAAGTATCCTCCATTTTCTTTAAATGGTGAGAGCGAGCCTTTTGCGATATGCCCTGTAGACCTCAATCAGGACGGCTTTGTGGATTTAATCACGGCCAACAATGCGACAAATACCGTATCTGTATTTCGTAATGATTTTCAGTCAGCGCGAGGGGGCTTTTATATCAACGCGCCCTATTCTGTAGGGGCCGGGCCAATGACTGTTCGAGCGGCAGATATTAATCAGGATGACCTTCCTGATATAATTGTTCCCAATTTTTATGATAATACCATTACCGTACTTCGGAATGCTGGCAATTTGTCATTTAATCCATATCAGCTTATTGCATTACAGGGGACCAGACCCATCGATATTATTCTGGAAGATTTTAATAATGACCATTTAGCAGATATGGCTGTTGCGCTGTTTGGCAGCGATTCAATCGAAGTCTTTATGAATACTGGTTTAGCCTTTCAATCAATGGGGACCTTGTATCGTGTCGATCAATCCGGCGTTGTGGCTTTGGCTTCCGCGGATTTGGATAAAGACGGGGACAAAGATATCATCGCGGCCTGCTGGGGATCCATGAGTCTGGTCCGCTTTGAAAATACTTCGGGTTTGTTTAGTATAACCGAAACCATCTCACTTGAATTCTCTCCAAGTGCTGTAGTTGCTGCCAACCTTTTCAATGTGGATGATGGTGAGATGGACATTCTATGTACGGGTCAGAATTCCGATAAACATGCGATTATCGAAAACATCAATGGAGTTTTTCAACTTCCCAATTATTTATCGAATCCCCATTTGCCCGTCAATGCAGTGTGTGGCAATTATATCGGAGATACGCACCCGGAACTTAGCGTAGCAGTCACCAATATAATGGACGATCAAGTTCACATATTTAGCAATGATGGAAGTACGTTGAATCCTTTTAATGTCAACCGCGAGAACGCAAATGCGACCCCAATGGGACTTGGTCAAGCTGATTTTGACCTGGATGGGGATATTGATCTGATTGTTACGAACGTGCAGGATGATCAGGTAACCTTCCTGGAAAACATCTATTCGCCCGGGGATTTTTATGTGCCAATTGTTGATTTTGGAGATGTGTGTGTCGGTAATGATTCTGTTAAAACTGTTGATTTCATCAACACAACCAGTGTCATTGTGACTATAAATAGTATTGCTCTTACAGATTACAGTAATTTTTCTAAATCCAGTATACCCTTACCTGTGAGTGTTTTTCCGAATGATAAAGTCTCAATTGATATCACTTTTCATCCCACTGATATGATTTTCTATCATAAAGGATTGGTAATTGAGACAGATTACATACACGTTTCTTCAGTTACGGTGGCATTGTTTGGACAAGGCATTGATGTTATTCTCATTTCTGATCCTCCGGATTTGGATTTTGGGATAGTACCGCCCAATCTGACCAAAGATAAACCTTTGGTACTTAAAAACAATGGCAATGCGAATGCATTAGTTCATTTGACTTTCACTGGTCCTGGTGTTAACTTTTATACAAACATCGGTTCCTATCCCATTCCTGTTCCAGCTTACGGCCAGTCTGCACCCATCACTATTTATTTCAGACCAACCGCAGAACAGGTCTATGATGGCCAGATCGAGATCACTTATACACCATGTCAGGAAGAGACTTTATTTGTTCCTTTGCATGGAGTCGGTTCATCAAATGCACCATATTTTAAATCTGATTCAGTGATCTCTGTTATTGAGGATATCCCCGATTCATATCCTGCTGAGGCTGTTGATCCTGATGGTGAACCGGTTTCTTATGAGTTTTTAAATCCTCTTCCATCCTATACAAACCGCAGCACATCTAATCCCGCTAATCTGGATATTCTCGCGCAAGAAGGAGATAGAGATTCTCAGTTCACGGTTGTTGCCAGTGATGGTTTTCTCGAAACCGAATGGAATGTCACAATTCATGTGATTCCTGTAAATGATCCACCTGTTCTTGAAAAGCTAAATCGATTTACCAATGTACCTGAGGATGTCTCCGTGGTTGAGTCTATCACAGCCGGTAAGTTGCTCGAATTCACACTGTGGGCGCATGATCCGGAGGATAGTCTCATCCAGATTGATTATATCACTGATAATCTGCCTTCACCTCCTGGGTGGAAACCACCTCCTCCTGGTCGAAATAAAAGAATTTTCAGCTGGCAATCTGACTTTGATGATGAGGGGAGCTATAGTGTCATTTTCCAGGCTACAGATAGCGAGGTATCCTCTCCTCTATCAGTGACTGATACCGCATATATCGAGGTGAATCGTGCCTTACCAGATCTGTCGATTGAAGAATTCAATTCAACAGACGGATCCTATTCGGTCTTCAAGGGGCAGCAAAAAACATTTGAAGTGACAGTTTTAAATACCGATGCCCCTGTTTCAGAACCATTTAAACTCTTTATGTCTGGTATGAATACAATCAATCCTTCAGCTCCGATTGTTATTTCTGAGCTTGGGATAGATGAGAGTGTCACACATTCTTTTACTGTGATGTTTAACCGAACGGGCCATATCCAGCTTTGCGCTCTTGTCGATTCTGATGATGAAATAGAAGAACTGGATGAGACCAATAATGAGCTCTGCCTTACTGTAAATGTGAATGAGGGCGCCCTTCAGGTATATCCCAATCCCTTCACACCCAATCAAGATGGATTTAACGACCGGGCCGGTTTTGATGTTTCAGAATTAAACATCAGTCATCCTACTGTTAAAGTCTTCAGCTTTACTGGATTTCTTGTAAGAACTATTAATACAGTGAGTAACAACATCCTTGAATGGGATGGGCGAGACAGCAGCGGAAATGAAATGTCGCCGGGTGTATATTTGTTTGTGGTTTATAATGGGGACAATAAAGAAGCCAGCGGTTCAATCGTATTGGCGCGTTGAGGTGAATCTCATGAACAAAAAACAGATTACAATTATCCTTATATTTACGGCTCTATGCAACACGCTTGCACAGGATTTAATACATGGAAATGCTGCAGATTTGTATGATGCAAAATCCATTTTCGTGAATCCTGCGCTAATACCCTATCAGGGTACACAATTGCTCTGCGGAATGAAAGTTTATCATTTGGGTATATTGGAAAACGATCAGATGGGATTTAAAAATTCATATCTTGGTTTTTCCACACCCTATTTTTATGGTTTCGGAATTGGGGTAGGAGGGCAATTTTTCCAATCTCCCATTTATTCAGAGAACATGTTTGATTTTAGCATCAGCCGAAGATTTTTTAATATTTTTTCTATCGGGACTTCGATTCGTACACTCATGATTGGTTATAACTCAGATAATTTTAGATTAGTTGATCCTGAAGATCCTGTTTTTTTAAACAGTACGGGTAAAACAACCTTATCCGTCGGCGGAGGAATCGCAGTCATCCCATTTCGCAACTTATCCATTGGAATCAGTATTCATGATATAAACAGTCCGAACATTTCTCTTATTGATGATGCCGTACGTCGTCTGCCTCAGTATTATGCAAGTATTATTTATCATGTGGGTCACTTACGGACAATTGCAAGCCTATCACTAAATCAAGAAAATCAAATTGTTACAGTTGGGTATGTTGAGGCCTTTTCAGAACATCTCGGATTTTTAAGAACGGGTGTTCGAGGTTCACAATTGACCGTTGAGGGGCTGCTTCATTTAATTGGTCCGATCAGTATGAATTATTCATATGATTATCCTATCCTAGATGCTCTGGGCATCAGTCAAGGATCACATCTGGTCGGTCTGGTATTTGAATTTGATCGATTGCCACGACTACAGGCTGTAAATACACCGCCAACACCTCACAGAATGGCATTGGATTATAAGGTGCCAGAATTTATACCTGAGCAAAGATATGAATTGTTGGGATCGGTTGATAAATTAAGTATTGTTGAAAAGAAAGTTTACAGAGATGTGGATGTAAAAATCCCCAGGGTAGCGCTTCCAAGGCTGTCCTGGTTTGATATTGTACGTTTGGATACTACATTGGAGGCGGAGCGGTATGTTCCCTATCAAAAGGAAATCATAAATGTAACTCCTACACGCGTCCCATTACGGGGTACATTCTCCGATACCTATCAAAAGGGCATGAAAATGATTTCTGAATTGATTTTTGCTCAGCCGGGTTTGCGGCTTGATATCCTTGCACCGAAGACAAAATATCTTCGTGCAGAAATGGTTCGCAGCCAAATCGCTTTTGAAGAGAATAAAGACAAAACCATTCCGATTGCAGCACCTCGATTCCTAAATGACCGTGACAGAAAATATCTCAACACTCCCTTAGGCATGGTTCACATTCCCGAACAGGATTCACTTATTGTACTATCTTCTGATACCTTACATATAACAGTTGTTGATCTCTATCAACGTGATATACCCCTTCTCTGGAAACTTGTGATCCAAGACAAAGAGGGTAATAAGTTTAAAACAGTTTCTGGCCGAAGTGATATCCCAGAAACTTTAGAATGGGACTGGTTCGGCTCAAGTAACAAGTTAATCGGTCCGGGAATTTTTAAATATTACATTGAATGGATGGATAAAGACCGTAATATTATACAATCGCACGTGAATGAGATTTATATTCAAAAGTTTTTAAGTACTATTCGGTTGAAGATTTCTCATGATAAACCTGTACTCGAAGAACCCCCTGATACAATTGATTTATATCTGAGATAATGTTTTAATGGTGTCAAAATATAGATTTTATAAAAGTTACGATGTATGAAATGGAGAACTCGATCCAATGAAAAAATTAAATTCATCACATAATTTGGTAACTTTGCTTGTACTCTGTTTAAATATTGGCGCTTTCTCTCAATCAGTAGAACTAAAAAAATACAGAGTAGATCAACGGGCACATTGGGTTTCCATTATTGACGATCCGGAATTGGTTCAATTATTTATAGATGAATTCTTTTTATCCAGTGATATTAATCGCATCGAAGTCTATGATCTGAATAATAATGGATTCAGCAATGGCGATGTATACAAAACCTATCCGGATGAAATGATATACCATCTGGATGATCCAAGTGACCGTGTTCAGAAGGTGATGGATAGCTGGGAGTTTGAAGCCAATTTCAGCTATATTGGCGAAAATGATATTAGCTCTCCTGAGTACCTTGAGGCTCAGTCGATCAATAAAGCAGGAAATGCAATTGTTGGATCGTTCATCAAGGGATTGAATCGAAATTATAAAGATATACCCGTACAGGTCTGGTTTCATCGGGATGAAAATGGAATGCGGTTTGAAATGTGGGGGTATAATGAAGATGAACTGAAATATATGGCCCCACCACCCGCGTTTACCATGCCTGATACCGTGGAGACTTATGATATGCTGCATGTATATCGGGCGGATACACTGGTTATCTCTGATACGACGTTCTACGATTTTCTATATATCTACAAGAGTGTATCTGATACATTGTTTTTACCGGCGGAGTGAAAACTAAATGTTAACTGTGAATCGAGGAGAGATGGAATGAAGGTTTGCTACTATTGTTTTTTCATCATGATATTGATAGTTACAAATGTTTCATTTACGAAAGACTCAGATCTGGCTGGTATATCGCCGGATGATAGCATTGAATTTAAAAATCAAACGGCATTGAATGTAGTTCAGAATGCAATCTGGACTGGTTCATATTCTATATCCGTAGATGGTTTGGGCACAACTGGTACCACAGGCAATATTCAAGTACAAAAACCTGCAGGCGCGATTGTTCAGGCAGCATATTTAATTGCTGCAGCAGGATGGGGTGATCCTTTACCATCTGGTTCAATTTCTATTGAAGGTCAACCTATTACTTGGGTTGAAACATATATTGGTGCGGGTAACACAACAAATTGTTGGGCTGATGTAACATCTATTTTAGCACCTATTATTGATGCTGAATCCGCAGGAATTATTGATATTCTGATCTATGAGGCTGATTCATACGATGTGGATGGTGAGGTATTGGCTGTTGTTTTTAATGATCCCAATGTATCCCAGACGAATTCAATTATATTTCTTTTTGGCGGTCAAGCAATGGCAGGAGAATATTTCAATATTAATTTGGCCGAGCCCATTGATTTGTCTGTACCAAATTTTCATATTTATATGGGTTTGGGTATATCATTCAGCGCACAATGGCAAGTTGGGTATCCTCAATATTCCATTGTTAATGTGAATGATATTCGTTTAACTTCGGCAGCAGGTGGTATGGATGATGGAGATACTGAAGGTGGTGCGTTACTCACAGTTGGAGGAATAGGGGACAGTTATTCAAATCCCATTGATCCTTTTACTCACCCATATGATGATTTTTATGATGACGAATTATATAATCTTAATCCTTTTGTAAGTGATGGTGATGATTTTATACAGGTATATACACAAAATCCATCTGATGATGATAATATCTTCTTTGCCTGGATTGAATCGACAATTTCTGCTGCATTGGGTGAATCTATTATTATAACATTCCCTGATGATGAAGTTCATGTTAATTCCGATTTGGTTGTGACTGCAGTGTTAAACAATTCTGTCGGTGATCCACTTACGGATACAAATGTGAAGTTTAAAATTATAGGGGGCATTAACAAAGGTATTCAAATAAATGATACTTCAGATACTTCCGGACATGTTCAATGGAGTTTCTCAAGTCATGAAACAGGTCCTGATTCAATTCAAGCATCCTTTTATAGTACAATACTGAGTGATACTATTAGATCTAACATTGCAATTATCACTTGGATTGCAATGGCTGATGAAAATTTCTATGTAACTATTTCTCCCGACACGTTACTACTCCTGCAAGGCGAATCTGACTTAGTTCAAGTAGAGCTTGACACCCTGAACGGCTTTTCTGATATGGTTGACCTAAGTTGTCTAAATGCACCATCAGGTGTTACAGTAGATTTCACTCCGGAAAGTATTCAGTATCCAAATGTATCTCAATGTACCATTAGTACCACTCCTTTAGCAAGTGTGGGTACCCATGCATTGATTATACAGGGCGAATCTGGACTACTCACGCACACAGACACCCTAACATTAATTATTCAGAGCGCAACCTCTATCCCCATCTACCCAGCCATGAGCACCTCCCAAGTCGCAGGTGCTGAATTCTGGGTTGACATCAATATCGGAGAATCAGGCAATGATGTGACAAATCTATACGGCGCTTCATTTCTTGTCACCTATGATTCTAACTATCTCACGCCCGATGCAGATAATATTACCCGGGGTGGCTTTATTGATTCACCTGCCATGCATTTTGTGGGTCCTATGGATTCTCCAGGTACATTGTTCCTCGCAGTGACCCGAACCGATGCGCCTGGTGTGAGCGGCTGGGGTAGCGTGCTGCGCATTCCATTTCAATTGAACACAACTGCTCCGGATACCCAGCTTTGTATTCAGATTCTGGACGCCCAGGCCAATGATCCGGATTGGAATCCTATTTCTCTGGTTCAACGGGATTCCTGTTTTCAGGTTGTCCCCTGGATTCTGGTCTGGCCGGGCGATACGGATAATGATGGGACTGTCGATCAGGCGGATCTCTTACCGATTGGGCTTTCCTGGGGTAAAACAGGATATCCCCGTGCAGTGCCGAATTATATTGAATGGGAGGGATTGCCCTGCCGTCCGTGGGATGAAGATGTCAGGTATACATACGCAGATGCTAATGGAGATGGTGTCGTCAATCAGAATGATATTTCTTCGATTCATACAAATTGGGATTCTACTCATAACCATCTATCAATTAATAATTTGAATCCAAAACCGCCTGTATCGCGTCAAGGGGGCATTGTTTACCTTGAAGCCAGAGAGATTCCCAATAATCAATATGAGATTGATGTTTGTCTCAGAGAGGCTGAAGATGTACTGAGTTTGGGTATTGCGTTAAATTATCCAGAAGGTGTGGAGGTCTCGGATGTAGAAGGTGGAGCATTCTGGAGTCATACTCCACTTTATCTGCATCATGACGATACTCAGAAGAAAACACTGGGAATTGGTATTGGTCAGATCCGGGAACAGGGTGGTGTGTCAGGCCAGGGATGCGTCACAACAATCCAGCTCAAAGCAGCAGCTCCTGAACAGATTTATGAGATTGAAATAGACGAAGTCAGTGGTATTGATGCATCTGGCAATATGTTAACCTTTGATGTGGTGTCGCTTATTCAGCCGGATACAAAGCAGGAGAGCACAGTACCGAGGCGGTACGCCTTTTATTCCAATTATCCCAATCCGTTTAATCCCAGAACTACCCTGTCCTTTGATTTACCCAATCAATCTTTCGTGCGATTAATCGTTTATGATGTACTTGGGAATGAAGTGAAACAACTTCTCAATTCTGTCCAACAGGCAGGCTGTCATCAGGTTGAATGGGATGGAAACAATCGGTCAGGAGAACAGGTGTCATCCGGTATTTATTATTTCCGGTTTGAGGCAGATATGTTTATCCAAGTTCAAAAAGGATTGTTGATGAAATAAAGAGATTATTGAGGGAGATTGATTCTATGAGGTTTAACCGCTTAACATACATACTAATCTGGATTGGATTGTACTGTCTATTGATTAATGGGATATTGTTTTCCGAATGGAATCCTTTTCCAAATATGACCAGTCAATCAGGCAATCATGCTTACAATCCAGATCCGGTACCGATTAAACCTTCTGCCTCGGATCAGATTGCTGGTGATGTATTTTGGCTTGATGTTATCATTGGTAATGATGTTACTGCAGTGGACAGTTTATATGGTGTCTCCCTGGCAATAAAGTTTGATCCTGGCGTGGTTCATCCCACAGGGCAAATTGAATCAGGACTGTTTCTCGGCGATGCAGCAGAGGTCCAAATCCTAACACCGATCATCTCGGAGGATACCCTTTTTACTGCAATTACAAGAATTGATACTGGCAATACTATTATCTCAGGGACAGGTGCGGTTTTACGTATTCAATTTCAGAGTGATTATATGATTCCGGACATGTTTACATGTTTTAATATTGTTGAGTCCAAAGCTGTAGAACCTGACTGGTCTGAAATTCCGCTGGACCCAGGTGAAATATGTATTTTTCTTACTGGATGGATTCCTGTTTGGCCAGGCGATACAGATAATAATGGGTTCGTAGATCAGGCAGATCTTCTACCAATAGGTTTATCCTGGGAGCAAAGCGGGTATGCCAGATATTTTCCTATGGATTTGATTCAATGGGAAGGTGTTTTATGCCGTCCATGGGATCACAGGATTGAATACACTTATGCAGATGCAGATGGTAATGGCAATGTCGATGAAGAAGATATACTGCCAATCGGATGCTTTTGGCATTGTCGTCAGGGTCAGCCATGCGATACCACTTGTGATCCCGCTCAGGCACCTAAAATAGCTCCTACATATATTCAAAGTACATTCTTACAGCATGAATCTGAAAACGAGATCGAATTGTTACTTGTAGTAAACGAAGTCAGCCATTTATTGGGTGCCGCATTTCGTGTAGAATATCCATCTGATCTATTAGACATTGTTACTGTAGCTCCTGGTGAGTTCATGAAAGACGCACCACTCATTTTTTATCGCGAGATGCCAGAACAGAATTTATTGGCAGTCTCTATTTGCAGAAGCCGGTTGCAAGGCGGTGTGTCAGGAACTGGGAATTTGCTTCGGATACGGTTTAAGAAAAAATCAAATATAGTGAAACCGCAATTTACGATTCAAAAAGCTGTTGGCATGGATGAGTTTAGAAGGCGATTTGTGTTTGAGATTGAAACTCTGGAACTTCAAGGGGAGAACCATCCGGTTCAATTTGAATTATTTCAGAATTATCCCAATCCCTTTAATCATTCAACCATGGTTTCGTTCCATTTATCTATTGACTCATATGTGACTTTAAAAATACTGAATACCTTAGGTGGAGAAGTAATCCGCCTGATCGATGGCCCTTATAGAGGCGGATACCATGAAATTCACTGGAATGGAACTGATATTAACAACACATCCATTGCATCAGGAATATATTACTTTCAATTGGAAGTAAACGGTTTATGCTATACCCATAAAGGTTTGTTATTAAAATAATAATGGTGATATCCTGAAGGGATGTTGATATGATTTTTAAACATTATCAACGACTATTAAAAAATCAAAGAATAATCCTTTCAATTTTTGTTTGCTTTAGTGGATTATTCAGCATTAACCTCTCTGCAAATGGGCTTAAGAGTGTAAAAATTATGAGCGTGGATGCTGATTTCTTTCCAGACGTGAAAGCGGTTCTTTCTGTGCTTGACTCTTTTGATATTCCGATTCCCAACCTACTTGAGGATGATTTTGAAGTGGAAGAAGAATCCATTTCTGCATTTTTCAATTTGTCTTCTATTTTTCAAGAGGGTGCCCTGGTAGACATGGTTGTCGTATTTGATACGACGACCAGTATGAAAGAAGAAATTACCGATTTAAAAGATAAAATAGAAACATTCACGGATGCTCTATCAGCTATATCTGTTGATTTTACATTGGGCCTCGTTGTATTTGGAGATGATTTTCATGTCTATAATGAAGGAAATCTGACTTCTCAGGTGGAGACATTCCAAGAATGGCTAGCCGAAATAATTGTAGGTACTGGTGGAATGGAAGCTGAGAATCCATTTGATGCATTGGCAGCAGCCGCGACAATGTCTTTTCGGGAGAATTCACAGAAACTTTGTTTATTAATTACAGATGCACCTGCTCATTATAGAAATGACTTATCTCCAGAGCACAGTTGTGAGTGGCTGCTTCCGGAAATTGTTGATCATCTAAATCAAAATTCGGTTGTCTGTCATGTGGTCGGCCCCGATGAACCCGAGTATTCTGGGGCTGGCAGTTTGTCTGAGGGAACAGGCGGGTCTTATTTTAGTATCACATCAGACTTTGCAGCGATATTAGATAAGATCACAACCATTCTATCCGGTCAGTATATCATTCATTTTAATACACCAACCATGCGGGCGGATGGCACAACTCGAAATATTGAGATTGCTGTCACACATGAAATTATTTCTGTTACTGATACTGCACACTATGTTGCCCCTGATAAAACGGTTGGCCTGTTTTATGAAAGTAATAAAAATGCACTCTTAGTTAATGAAACAGTGCAATTGATTTTGAATATAGGCGAAAATAGCCACCCCGCCAAAGGGCTTTATGGTTTGGCATTGGTCGTTGATTATGAGTCGGTCTTCGTTGAATTCATTGATCATAATCCGGGCAATTTTTTCAATGGCGATCCACTGTCTATGATACAGCATGAGCCGGGCAGTGGTAAAGTTTATTTATCTGTCACGAAAATGGATGGATTGGGTTGCAGTGGAACCGGTTCCTATTGGCAATTAGATTTTCGTGTTAAATCTATTCAGAATGCGAGTGAATTAACTCATTTTAGTATGTCAGAAATCGTTGCATTTGATTCTGCCTGGGTACGCATTCCTATTCTTCCAGATTCACTGGATTTAACGATTACGAGCGTCTCAGATTCATTGATAGTATGGCCAGGGGATACGGATAACAATGGCTTTGTAAACCAAGCGGATGTTCTTCCAATCGGGATTTTCTTTTCTGAAGAAGGTCCAACAAGGCCAAATGCATCAATCGACTGGATTGGTCAGGAATGCCCTGTTTGGTCACCTGACGCAAGAGCCACCTATGTGGATGCAACGGGTGATGGCGTGATCAATGGGGACGATATTTTTGTTGTTGGGATCAATTTTTATAATAGACAAATTGTTGCTGCACATCCATTGCTGGCAAATAATGATTTTATGGACGGATTTCATGTTCGAAGCACTATTGAAAATGAATCAAATCAATATAAGATGACGCTATATGCTGAAGACTTTCAAAATCTTTTCGGGATCTCTCTTGAGATCGGAGACCTTGACAAAATTCTCAATGTAATATCTATTGAATATGGAGATTTTTTCACAAGGGATATTCTCTTTTTTCATCATATTGAGAATGACGTACTGTCTCTTGCTGCATCTTTGATGGGAAAACAGAAGGGATTAAGCGGTCAAGGCGAGCTTTTTAAAATTCTATTCGAAACCCCTGAAGAAACATTTTTAGAAGTTCTCCCAATTATTCGTATCACTGGCCTGAATGATCAGGGAGAATGGGTTCACTTTACAACCACTTCAGTAAATCAATCTGAAGAAATTAATTCAAAGCCGAAACATTTCAGGTTGCATCAAAATTATCCAAATCCATTTAATCCGAGTACAATTATTCAGTATGAGCTGCCAATTCAAACAAATGTTTTATTGCAAATCATTGATATATCCGGAAGAGTCGTTTGCGATTTAAAGAATACAATAGAAGAATCCGGATTTTACCAGATTGCGTGGGACGGAAAAGACAATCGGAGGCGTTATGTCTCTGGTGGAATCTATTTGATAAAACTAAAAACCGAATATCATGAGAACTCGATTAAATGCCTGCTCGTCAGGTAAGGAGGAACACGATGAAACGGAACCATTTAAATCCTCTCTTTTTGTTGAAAATTATTTTTCTCATTTTAATTGTCGCAAACACAGGGTATGGTATCGAGGGCTGGCGCCCGGTACCCAAATTCACACCAACAGGAACCATTTATGATATTCAATATGTGGACAATTACAATATCTGGCTTGCCGGTACTTCTGGTCAAATTTATCAAAGTTATGATGGTGGAGTGACCTGGGAATTTAAGCCTCGTTCAAGCAATACTTCTGATATTCTTGATCTGCATTTTACAGATTACAACCATGGTTGGGTTGTCGGTAGGTATTATATACACAGTACAGATAATGCGGGTGATACATGGGTTCAAAAAGAATATCAATATGGTCAGTATTTTTATGGTACTTTTTTTCTTGATCAAAACAGGGGTTGGGTCGTGGGTTCCTCAGGCACAATTCTAAAAACCACAGATGGAGACGAGTTGGTACCGCAGACAGCAAATACTTCAAATACTCTATATGATGTATACTTTTTGGATGAAAATCGGGGTTTCATCGTGGATGGCAGCAATAATAATGGAACCATCTATGTTACAGAAAATGGAGGGAATTCATGGCCGCCGATTACAGTGGGCAATGGCCCACTGTATGATATTCATTTTGTTGATGATCAGAACGGTTGGGTAGTGGGGAAATATGGTACAATCGCTCACACCACAGATGGAGGCCTGACCTGGCCAGAACAGGTGTCGGGATATAGTTCTGCCTCAGTCATTTTTTGGAAGGTTACATTTATTGATGCATTAACTGGCTGGGTTGTGGGTGAAAACGGCAGTGAAGGCCTCTTGCTGTACACAGTAGATGGCGGCGAAAATTGGGTGCCTTCTGGATTTACATGCAGCGAAGAAATTCGCAGTGTCGCGTTTTTTGATCCACTTCATGGCTTTATAGGTACTGAAAGTAATGGTTGGGTCTATTCAACATCGGATGGAGGAGAGAATTGGAACCTGGAAAATCGAGGCACAAATGATCAAATTGCTGAAGTCTGTTTCTCGGATACAGAAAGAGGTTGGGCCGCAAAGAACAATCGCTATATTTGGAACACGCAAGATGGGGGTGAAACCTGGATCATTCAGGATATTGGAGAGAACTATAATATGTATGATGTCTTTTGTACCGATGCAACTTATGTATGGGCCGTAGGAGCATCTGGAAAGATTTTTCATACAATTGATGGGGGAGAGTCTTGGGAACTTCAGGTTACACAAACAAACGAACATTTTCGAAGTGTTTTTTTTACGGATGTGCTGCATGGATGGGCAGTTGGAGATGATGGGACAATCTTCTATACAACAAATGGCGGGCGCTATTGGGGGAAGCCAAATAACGGTGGAACGACTCGCAATTTATACAATGTTTTCTTTAGTGATAATTTGAATGGATGGGCAACAGGACAGTATAACACAATCATTAAAACGACTGATGGTGGAAGTACCTGGGATATTAAGAACAGCTCTGCATACTCTTATCAAAAGCTGTATTCTATAC
>JABMRT010000189.1 GCA_013202295.1 Candidatus Zhuqueibacterota bacterium | reverse complement strand
TATGATCATGGCCTCCCTTGAATTTATGGGAGATGTCCCGTTTACAGATGTGTATTTTAATGGCATGATTCGTGATCTTTCAGGACGGAAGATGTCCAAATCTTTAGGCAATTCACCTGATCCATTGTGGTTGATTGAGGGAATTGAAGCCTCAGCGATCAAAGATTTCGCATCCGAGAATCCTTCATACAAACAGGGTGTGCCCGCTTATGGAGCAGACGCCATCCGCATGACCATGATCTATCTGACCCCGCTTGGCGGCGACATCCACTTCGATCACACGCTGGTCGAAATGGGACAGAAATTCTGCAATAAGCTGTGGAACGCCTCCCGATTTGTGCTGATGAATTTGGATGATGATCAAGCATTCATCTCTCCAAATGATTTAAATTCCAATATGCTTGATCTGGCTGATCGCTGGATTCTGAGCCGCCTTCAACGGACGATTGAATCAGTTCGCAAAGGATATGGGACCTTCAAATTGAATGAATCCGCTCATGTGCTTCATGGATTCATATGGGGAGAGTTTTGTGACTGGTACCTCGAATTAATCAAGGCGCGTCTGTATGATCAGGAAAATTCAGAAAGCCGAAAGGCAGCGCAATCGGTTGTTTTGTTTGTGCTCGAATCCATTATGCGCCTTCTGCATCCTATCATGCCATTTATATCTGAAGAAATCTGGCAGGCATTGCCCAAATTGTCCAACTCCGAACTCGAAACCATCATGATGCAGTCCTATCCGCAAGTCGATGCAGGTTGGGTGGATGAGGAATCCGAAAAACAAATGCAATTCGTTCAACAGGTGATTGGTGCCATCCGGAATATTCGCGGTGAGATGAATGTGCCTCAAGACAGGAAGGCGAAAGCGATTCTTCGAGGATCTGAAGATAAATTGAAAATGGTTGAACCGTATCAGGATTTTATCCGCCGACTGGCTATGGTGGAATCCATTGAAATGGGTGCGTCTGTTCTGAAGCCGAAAGACGCGGCTGTTGGGATGGCCGGAGATCTGGAAATCTTTCTGCCGCTCGAGGGTTTGATCGATCTCGATGTCGAGCGTGACCGCATTCAAAAAGAGATTACCCGTATTGAAGGCCAGTTGACCGGTTTTGAAAAGAAACTGGGGAACGAACAGTTTGTCGGCAAAGCGCCCAAAGAGGTAGTTGATAAGGAACGGAACAAGCAGGCTGATTTTACTGAAAAGTTGCAGAAATTGAAAGAAAATATGGCCCTTCTCGGCAACTGATCCGCCAAATTCGGGAACCCATCTCACGCGACGCGCATAAGATAAACAGAGCCAAATCGGGCCGCAGGCAGGTTTGGCTTTTTTTCTGAAATTCAATATGTCCTCATATATGAAATAGAAACAGGGGGTAGGCCATGAAGTACAGATTCATTGTG
Organism: Candidatus Zhuqueibacterota bacterium; assembly: GCA_013202295.1. Taxonomy (GTDB): domain Bacteria; phylum Zhuqueibacterota; class QNDG01; order QNDG01; family JABMRT01; genus JABMRT01. The sequence goes on along the minus strand of JABMRT010000189.1, from coordinate 40,277 downwards.
TTCATTTCCATCTTTGCGATTCAGCAAGTGATTGCAAATGATTTGTCTATTACTGTGTATAATCAAAACCGGGGTCTGGTCAAGGATGCCCGCGAGTTAATGATTGCTAAGGGAGTTTCCACAGTTTCGATTACAGATGTGGCTGCTCAGATTGATCCCACATCCGTTCACTTCAAATCGCTCACTTCACCGGATAAAACAAGTATCCTCGAACAGAACTACGAATATGATCTGGTTGGCGCTCAGAAAATTCTCCAAAAAGTTGTGGATGAAAAGATCCGTGTGGTTACGGAAGATGGTGAAGTGTTCACCGGTAAATTGCTGAATGCTTCCGGTGGAGATGTCGTGATTCAAACCGAGAATGGATCTGTTCAGATCATCAAGAGCGATGCCATCCAGCACTTTGATTTTCCCAAACTGCCTGAAGGATTAATCACCCGTCCCACTCTGGTCTGGATGGTTCAGAATCAGGGTCCGGTCAAACAAAAAACAGAGATCAGCTATTTAACGGGTGGACTCAACTGGCATACGGAATACGTGGCGGTTGTGAATGCGAAGGATACCAACCTCGATTTAAGCGGCTGGGTTTCCATCGACAATAAATCGGGCGCGACCTATCCGGATGCGAAACTGAAGCTTGTGGCCGGGGATGTGCATGTTGTGGAACAGGATCAAAGGATCCGCCGATCTGTCCAGGTCGATTATATGATGGAGAAAGCAGCCGCTGCACCGCAATTTGAGGAAAAATCCTTTTTCGAGTATCACATGTACACCCTTCAACGTAGAGCGACTTTAAAGGACAATCAGATCAAGCAGATCTCACTTTTTCCCTCCGCGACAACGGATATTAAAAAGGTGTATCTGTATGACGGCCAGCGATATCAGGAAAAGGTTCGTGTGAATGTGGAGTTCAAGAATAGCGAGCAGGCCGGACTAGGCATGCCGTTGCCCAAAGGCAAGATCCGTGTGTATAAAGAAGACACAGACGGCGCTTTGGAATTCATCGGGGAAGATGAGATCGACCACACTCCCAAAGATGAAGAGGTTCGCGTATTTCTCGGTAACGCGTTTGATCTGGTAGGCGAGCGGACAGTGACAGAATCCCGTAAGATTAGCAACCGTTCCCGCGAGGAGACTATTGAGGTTAAACTTCGTAACCATAAAGATGAAGATGTGATTATTCGCGTGGTTGAGCAGTTCCGAGGGGACTGGCGCATTGTTGAAAAGACGCATGTTCCAGTCAAGCAGGATGCACGTAAGGCTGAGTTTCATGTGAAGGTTCCGGCGGGTGAAGAGGTTGTGATGCGAATGAAAGTTTTCCTTAAGTATTGATATAGATATTTGGCCATGGGCGATTGGCTATGGGCAATGGATTGGTAAGAGGTAAGGGGTTAGCGGTTAGAGAGGATTGTCCGGAAATAAATGAGTGAAAAAGCACAGACATTGCGGTTAGATTCGTCTGTCCAATACGTCAAAGGGATCGGGCCGAAACGGGCGGATGCTTTGGAGAAGATCGGCATCCGTACCGTGCTGGATTTTCTAACCCATTTCCCGCGGCGTTATCTGGATCGGCGGACACTGACCACCATAAGAAACCTGCGTGCAGGAGATCGCATCACAGTGGTGGGCAAGGTGGTCTCCGTCGAATTGGTTTCGGGTCGCCGCCGACGATTGGTCCTCATTATCAGTGATGAAACCGGCATGATGGAATGCATCTGGTTTCAGGGCCTCTCCTACGTTAGTAAACTTTTTGAGGTGGGAGAGACCATCGCGTTTCATGGTAAGGTGACCGTGTACCGCGGTCCTCAGATGGTTCATCCCGAATTTGACAAACTTTCAGATGCCGGAGAATCCGATCCCCTGCACACGGGCGGGATCATTCCGCTTTATCCTTCAACCGAGTCGCTCTCCCGCCAAGGCTTGGACAGCCGGGGATTTAGACGTGTGATTCACGGGATCCTTCCACTATTCAATCAAGGCATGACCGAAACACTTTCCAATTCCCTCCTGAAATCCCAAAACCTGATGCCCGTCCATGAAGCATACGAGACCATGCATTTCCCTTCAAACTGGAAAGCTCTGGAACGGGCGCAATACCGGTTTAAATTCGAGGAATTATTTTTCCTCCAACTTTTCCTGATCTTGCAGCGCGAAACGCGGCATACTGAACAAAAGGGAATTGCATTCGAACATGTGGGCGATCAGGTCCGTACTCTTGTCGAACGACTGCCGTTTGAGCTGACTTCGGCGCAAAAGCGTGTACTCCGCGAAATTCGCGAGGACATGAAAACAGCCTCTCCTATGAATCGGCTTGTGCAAGGCGATGTAGGTGCTGGAAAGACGGTGGTGGCGTTACTCGCCATGCTGATTGCAGTCGAAAATGGATACCAGACCGCCCTCATGGCGCCGACTGAAATCCTGGCAGAACAACATTATTTAAATATCCATCGACTACTTGAGGGCATGAACCTCCAAATTACACTTTTACGGGGAAAACAGAAAGCAGCTGAGCGGCGGGAGATTCTGCAAGGGCTTGAGGATGGAACCACCCAGATTGTGATCGGCACGCATGCTCTGGTACAGGAAGGAGTGGCATTTCATAAACTGGGATTTGTTGTGATTGATGAACAGCACCGCTTTGGTGTGATGCAAAGAGCCAATCTGATGGAGAAGGGATTGCAGCCGGATGTGCTCATCATGACAGCCACACCCATTCCGCGCACGCTGGCCTTGACGATTTACGGTGATCTGGATGTGTCCGCTCTCGATGAAATGCCGCCGGGCCGACTGCCTGTCCGTACCGTATGGCGTAAGGAGAATGTCCGCGATAAAGTATATGATTTTATCCGGTCGGAAATTCATCAGGGCAATCAAGCCTACATCATCTATCCCCTGGTCGAGGAATCCGAAAAAATAGATCTCGCGGCTGCCACTGAAGGATTCGAGTTGCTGTCCACAACCGCATTCTCCGATTTCAATCTAGCGCTGCTTCATGGCCAGATGAAATCTGATGAAAAAGAATCAGTCATGCAGCGGTTCAAGGCAGGTGAGATTCAGATTCTGATAAGCACCACAGTGATTGAGGTCGGAATTGATGTGCCAAATGCCACGGTTATGCTCATTGAACATGCTGAACGGTTCGGACTTACACAGCTTCACCAGCTCCGCGGGCGCGTGGGCCGCGGTCCGATTCAATCGACCTGTATTCTGCTGTCTTCATATGCTGTATCCGAGGATGGAAATAAACGGTTGAAAACCATGGAATCTACCACAGACGGATTCAAAATCGCTGAAGCGGATCTTGAGATTCGTGGACCCGGCGAACTTTTCGGTACGCGCCAATCCGGCATATTGAATCTAAAAGTGGCCAATTTGATGAGTGACGGCTGGATTGTAGAAAAGGCACGCAAAGAGGCCGTCCGTATTGTCGAAAGCGATCTCCATCTTGAGACTTCGGAGAATCGCCTCCTGAAACAAACACTTCGGGATCAGTATCAATCCCGATTTGGATTGATACAGGTGGGGTGAGTAGCGGGATTATCCATTGTCCTCAAAAATGTTTGAACGATTAATCCTTGGCCAGTGTCTATAATAATGCATTAGCAGTGTCATTTATAAAAGAAAAATGAATGTGATGTTGCGAGTAATATCTTGATTTCGAATGAAATTTAACGTATCTTTTTTAACTTGTATTGCTTAAACTGATTAACGATTTATTTAATATTTGAACCCCAATGGAGGCATTTTATGGAGACAGAAGTCCGGGCGCTGAATCGAAAGATTCATGCAATCGTTGGCGCTATGATTTTTCTCATATCATTCATCGCTTATTATATTACAGTGGCTCCCACAACCTCATTTTGGGATTGTGGTGAGTTTATTGCCTGTTCACACATTCTGGGTGTTATGCACCCGCCTGGCGCGCCGCTATACTTGTTAATCGGAAGGGTTCTTACGGAAATTCCTCTATTTGGAGATATCGGTCTGCGCGTGAACATGTTTTCGGTGTTTATCAGTGCGGCAACGGTTCTGTTGACTTATCTGGTGATTGCCCAATTGATTCGCAGATGGCGGGGCGAAGCCCGGACCATGGAAGACCGGTTAATCCTGTTTTTCAGCAGTGCCTTCGGTGCATTGGCATTCGCGTTTACCGATAGCCAGTGGTTCAATTCCGTTGAGGCTGAAGTTTATGGTTTTTCCATGTTTTTCACAGTGATTGTCGTATGGCTGATGCTGTTCTGGGAGGAACGATCCGAGCAGACAGGTAATTTAACAATCATCATCCTGATATTTTACATATTCGGTTTGGCAATCGGTGTGCATTTATTGAATGTGCTCACATTTCCTGTAATCCTTTTAATCGCTTATTTTCATCATAATGTGACGGTTAGGCGCCTGCTTCTGTTGGTGACGGTTCAGGGAGTTGTTCCAATGGCGCTCTATATGATCTTTTTCCAGTTTAATCCAGAACAGATGACCTATGCGGGGATTTTGGAGCACCAGGCAAAGGCCGGGGCTTTCCTGAAATATTTTGGTGCGATCTGGATTGGATTGACATTGCTTTATATGTATCGCAAGGATAAGTATGTGTTTAAAGTCTGGTGGATCATCCCAGTGCTCATGGTTATTTCCTATTCCGCCTATTTGGTGATCTACCTGCGTGCACAACTCGATCCACCGATCAATGAAAATGATCCCTCCACTTTACAAGGCATGAGCGATTATCTTGCCCGAAAGCAGTACGGTACAGAGGATATGCTCCTAACCTTTCTTTACAGAAAGGCCAATTTCTGGAGCTATCAGATTCAGATGATGTATACCCGTTATTTCGGATGGCAGTTCATCGGTAAGGGGACGACACTTGACGCTAAGGATCGTATTATTGAAATCATCAGTTTCCGCGGGTTATATGGGATTCCCTTTTTCATCGGCCTATGGGGCATGATCCATCATTTTTTCCGGGACTGGAAACGGGCGCTGGCTGTGCTGATTCTGTTTCTAATCACGGGTTACGCGATCATTATTTATCTCAATCAACCTGATCCTCAGCCACGAGAACGGGATTATTCCTATGTCGGCTCGTTCTTTGCCTTTGCCCTCTGGATCGGTATTGGTATGGCCGGTATCTTTGAGTGGATCTCCGATGCATTCAAGAAAAAAGTACTTCTGAAGCAGATTGCCTACGGTGTTGCAGCGGTTGTTCTGCTGATTGCTGTTCCTGTTAATTTATTTGCTGTTAATTTTCACTCGCACAACCGAACCGGTAATTATGTGGCGTATGATTATTCCCTGAACATGCTGGAATCCTGCGAACAGAACGCCATCATCTTCACAAATGGAGATAATGATACGTTTCCGCTCTGGTTCCTGCAGGAGGTTTACGGGATTCGCAAAGACATTCGCGTGGTGAATCTGTCGCTCCTGAATACACCCTGGTATATCAAACAGCTTCAAGCATTTGAGCCGAAAGTTCCACTCAATCTCAGTGAACAGGCGATCGAAAGTTTGCAGCCGATCCCCTGGAAAAAACAAAACCGATTCTTACTTGTTCCACCAGATGTTGTCGCGTCATTGAAAGAAACGTTGGATCCCGAACAAGCTGCGCTGGTGAAGGACCGGATTACTTTCACTCTCAAACCGACCATTTCAGGAGGAGGGAACAGCGGACTTCGTGTTCAGGATCTTATGGTGTTGCGCATCCTTCAGGAAGCCGCATGGAAAAAACCGGTTTATTTTGCCGTGACTGTATCAACCGATAATATGATCGGATTGCAGAAGTACTTCAGAATGGATGGTTTGGCTTTCAAAATTCTTCCATACGAAGCAATAGAGAATGACACCAAAATTCTGCGAACCAATATTGTGGATAAATTTCAATATCGCAATTTGAACAATCCAAAGGTTCATTTTAATCGCAATATCCTCAAATTATTACAGAATTATCGATCCGCATTTATTCAGCTATCCGGACAATATTTGCAATCCGGTGATCGCGAAAAGGCGCTTCAGGTACTTGATGAAATGCAAATCCGGATGCCGGAATCTGTGATTCCCTATTCCGATCAAATGGCCGCGCTTTCCGTTGCAGATCTGTACCGGCGGTTGGGACAAGATCCTGAATTGGATAATCGAGTAAACCATATTCTTCCTGGACGCTCCATGAGCCGAGAGGATCGGCTTCGTTTGGCCCAGTATTATTATCAGCTGTTCGATGACAATTTGCGGGCCGAAGAAATTCTGAGCGAGCTGATTGCCAAGAATCCCAATGATCTGGAAGTCTATTCAGAGATGTTCCGGCTTTATCGGGAAACGAAACAATACAACAAGGCCACCCTGCTGCTTGAGACCTGGTTGAGTGATATCAATCCGAACGACAAAGATGCGAAACTTCAACTGGAAGAGATGCGTCAGCTGGCTGCAGAACAGGAAGCGTCCGCAATAAAATAAATCCAGGTATCGATTGAGAACAGCTTAATCTCGGAAGTGAATTGACGCATCAAAAAGCAATAGTGACAGTAGTGATACCCCATTTCAACGGCGAAGAGATCCTTCGCCGTTGTCTTCTGTCCCTGCGAGCGACTCAATATTCAGCGTATCATGTTCTCGTGGTGGATAACGCTTCCACCGACCAAAGCATTGCCATGGTCCTGTTGGAATTTCCTGAAGTCACGGTTATTCGAAGCCAGCACAATCTGGGGTATGCGGGTGGATGCAATCTCGGCATTCGATCGAGCGAAAGCGCCTATGTCGTACTCCTGAATAATGATGCAGTCGTCACTCCCAATTGGCTCAATCCCCTCATCCAACTCGTCGAAACCAATAATGCGATTGCGGCAGTGCAGCCCAAAATACTTTCCATCCAGAATAAAAAACTGTTTGATTACTGTGGTGCCGCCGGCGGGGAAATGGATATATTCGGCTATCCATTCGCGCGGGGTCGGTTGTTCCAAACCATTGAAGAGGATGAAGGGCAGTATGAAAATTCTCGATTAATTTTCTGGGCATCAGGTGCGGCTACACTTTTGCGCCGCTCCGTTCTTGATCAGGTCGGACTCCTAGATTCCTATTTCTTCGCACACATGGAAGAAATAGATCTCAACTGGCGCATGCAGAAAGCGGGATTTCAGATTGCGTCCGAGCCGCGATCCATTATTTATCATCAAACCGGTGGTACACTCGCGCAGGAAAGTTATCGAAAAATGAAATTGAATCAGCGCAATAATCTCATCATGGTTTTAAAAAATTATGGATTATGGACCCTGTTCTGGATCATCCCCATACGAATTGTACTGGATCTTTTAACAGTGTTTGCTTTTCCGGTTCTCGGTTATAAAAAGGCTACTGCTGTGATTACCGGCTGGATCGCCGCGCTATTCAGCTTGCCGGTGATTCTTCGCGGGAGAAAGGAGAACAGGGAGTGTTTCCGGGTATCCGACACCGTGATCATGCGACGGATGTATCGAGGCAGTATTGCGCTCGCTTATTATGTGCGCGGGATTCGAAAAGCATCCCGAATAAAATTCAGTGAAACCTTTCTCCTCAATCAGGATTATTCCTAAAGGAATTAAACGGAAAGAGATGAAGAAAACTTTCTCATTACTCTTAAAAATCGTGATCAGCACGGGATTGATCGCATTGCTCCTCAAACGGATCGGGCCAGATTATATTCTATCTACACTTGAGAATGCCAACTGGATCTGGATAACCGCTGCATTGGTTTTATTCACGGTGAGCTATTTTCTTGGTAGTCTGCAATGGTGGACGCTTCTGAAAGCTGAAGGTGTTCGGATTCCATTTCGTAAAACCTTGCAGTTTTATTATGTGGGACTTTTTTTTAACAATTTATTCATCAGTAATCTGGGTGGGGACGTTTTTCGAATGGTTGATATTCGACGGTACTCTGAAGATGGGGCCGCGGCGGTTTCAACAGTATTTCTTGACCGGGTGATGGGGCTGCTTCTCATGTCCGGTTTGGCGGTGTTGTCGTCTCCTTTTCTTCTTATTCACCAAAGCACAGATTTGAAATTCCTGCCCTTCCTATTTGTCCTCATTGCAGGTTGGACAATCGTACTCTTTACCTTATTCAGCAAACGATTTGCCCGGCCGTTTATTTGGCTGGTTACCCGAATCACACCTGAGAAACTGCATCTTAAGGGCCGAGAAATTTATAACAGAATTTATTCTTTCGGGCGTCAAAAATCCTGTTTTATTCGTGTTTTTCTGATTTCCCTTTGTGTTCAGTCCGCCCGAATTCTTACGCATTATTTACTCAGCCGTTCTTTGGGATTGCATGTTTCACCGCTGTATTTCTTTCTTTTTATACCAATCGTCGCCATTATAGCCAGTCTGCCTGTCAGCATTGGTGGACTTGGATTGCGCGAACAGTCGGCAGTGATTCTTTTTGGAGCGGTTGGAATGGCTGCATCAGACGCAACCGTGATGGAATTCCTGGCCTATCTGGTAGCGATTGTAACCAGTATCCCGGGGGGACTGCTATTCATTGGGAGAAATAAAATCCAGTCCGGATTGGTTGAATCCTCTCCTGCATAAAATCTATTGGAGGTGAGTCATGAAATGGCCTCAATATCTGATACCTGTACTGCTAATGCCGCTTTTATCATGCCAAATAAAAACACAAAGCTGGTGGAGTGAGCCGCAGATCGTGGTGCTGGCAGAGCATGAAGACTGGGCTGTGATCCAGAAACCGTTAAAGGATGTATTTGAACATGTGATTCGTACTCCTCAACCTGAGAAGGAATATGTTTTAAAGCACAGCGGTCCGGATGGATACGAACAATATGCACATACACGATATTTGATACTTGCAGCGTCTCTCGAAACAAAGGGTCAGATCGGCGATTTGGTACGTCGTATGCTCCAGGACCCTGAAGTGCGCGCGCGCGTTGAAAACGGAGAGCAATTCTCTTTCGTGCAAAAAAATCCGTGGGCGAGAGAGCAATGGATGCTCGTGCTTGTGGCAAAAGACATTCAAACTTTAAGAGAAATCATCGAGATTCAGGGTGCTCAATTTTATGAATATTTCAATGATGCCATCAATGCATATCTCCTGGATGAAATGTTCGAGCGCAGTGAACAGAAAAAACTTGAAAAAGAACTCATGCAACTCTATGGCTGGAAAATCCGATTGCACAGAGATTACTTTCTTGCACAGGCGCTTCCGAGGGAAGGTATTGTCTGGTTCCGGCGTACGGCTCCTGAACGCTGGATTCTGGTACGATGGATTGAAGACGCGGATACATCCGGTGTGTTCACACAGGATTGGATTGTGAATGAACGTAACCGGATCGGCGAGCAGGTCTATGGCAATGATCGAATCGTGGATCGTTATTTGTTCTCCTATGAATCCGAGTTTTTGGGCCGCCGAGCTCAGGTTACGACCGGACTATGGGAAAACGAGGCCAAGGCTGCTGGTGGTCCCTTCAAAAATTATTCTTTTTACGATTCGATTTCCAGACGGTTGTATATGGTTGATGTCGCCGTTTACGCGCCTGAATATGATAAGGTGCCTCTGATGAGACGTCTCGAGATCATTGCCGGTACATTCCAGACACTTTTTGACCGCGAACTCGATTAGGGTGAATTTTCTGATGAAAGAGACTCCCACGATCAGCAATACCTCTATAAAAACTCCTCCCAAAGGCTGGGCCGTACTCGCTCTGCTTGGTCCCTCTTTCATCTGGTGTGCTGAATATATCGGATCAGGAGAAGTCATTCTGGCCACTCGCACCGGTGCTATTCTTGGGCCAACTGTGCTATGGGCAGTTGTTGTGGGGATCTTTCTCAAATACTGGATTGGTCTCTGCGGTGCACGATATACAGTCTGCACAGGCGAGGGAATGATTGATATGATTGGCCGCATGCCGGGCCCTAAAAACAGCGCACTCTGGATTGTGCTTGTGGCGCAGTTTATCAGTGCGACCATTTCAATCGGATCAATCGCTGCAGCTGCAGGTGTTTTCCTAAGCAGTTTCATTCCGGTTTCGCCCTATCTTGGGGGGTGGATTGTAACGATACTTGCCTTTTCCGTAGTATGGACCGGTGCATTTGATCTGATGAAAACGATCATGAGCTTTTTCGTGCTGATTATCATTGTCGGTACTTTGTATGTATCCATTAAAATATTTCCTGGGTTTTCGACTATCATCGATGGATTGCTATTAAAAATTCCAGACGTGCCAGCATGGGCGATTAACAAGGCGGGTGTGCATCCCAATCCATGGCGCGAAATATTACCCCTGCTCGGATGGGCGGCCGGAGGATTTGCAAGTCAGGTCTGGTATACATACTGGGTACTCGGTGCGGGCTATGGGGCCGCATCCGGACGGGGATATGGCCAGCCAGCCGATATCCAATCCCTCCGCAATATGACCCGAACGACTGCTCAGAAAATATTGGGCTGGTGCCGGGTCATGTATGTTGATGCCACAGTGGCAGTCGTGATTGGTATCCTTATCACATGCAGCTTTCTCCTTGCCGGTGCCGGTGTGCTCAGACCCAATGAGATGGCACCTGAGGGACCGGATGTGGCAGTCAGTTTGTCCACACTCTTCTCGTCGAGATGGGGCTCTGCCGGAGGATTTCTCTTCCTTTTATCCGGCTTGTTTGCACTGGTGGGTACACAGATGGGGCAGATGGCGGGATGGCCAAGATTATTGGCAGACAGTTTCCGTCTTTGTGTCCCAGGTTTTAATCGGATTAAATGGAAAATCCAGTTTCGCGCATTTCTCCTTTTCTTCCTTTGTACCAATATGATCATTGTATTTACATTGGGGTTGAAACCAGTTTTCCTCGTTAAAATTGGCGCGGTTTTGGATGGATTGCTGCTCACTCCTTTGCAAGCTTTTTGGGTCGCTATCGGTTTATACTGGATTATGCCCAGGATGCTCTCCAAAGATGCCGCGCGCGTACTCAAGCCACATTGGATTCTGGCAGCGGGTCTTGTCACTGCCTTTCTGGTTTTCGGATACTTTTGTGTCTTTCAAATACCATTTATTCTTTGATATTTTGAGATTTTCTATTATCTTACTTTTCCATGATCTATTTATGATGAGGGATTTAACTTAATGACCAAATCACAAATCACAAAAGTGGCTGTCATTATGGGTAGTCAGTCAGATGAATCAGTGATGTCCGCATGTTTAAAGGCCTTGGACCATTTTAATATACCCTATGAATTTCATGTGATGTCCGCGCATCGTGATCCGGATGCAGTCATCGCATTTGCAGAAAATGCTGAAGCAAATGGATTTCAAGTGATCATTGCCGGAGCAGGTATGGCCGCGCATTTGCCGGGTGTGATTGCTTCTCGCACTTTGCTGCCTGTGATTGGCGTGCCGCTCTCTGGATCCGCCCTCAATGGACTGGATGCTCTTTATTCCATCGTACAGATGCCGGGTGGAATCCCTGTGGCCACAGTAGCTATTGGTAAAGCGGGTGCGAAGAATGCGGCAATCCTTGCGGCAGAGATTCTGGCACTGTCAGATCCTGAACTGAAGAAACAACTTGTCGATTTTCGAAAAGCTGGCAGTAAGCTGTAAATCCTTTTATCCATGATAATCCAGACTTGCCATGAGAAAAAGTAAACACATCCTTGTCATTATTCCGACCTATAATGAGGTCGAGAATATTCGAAAAATCATCCCGGCTGTTATGAAACAGGATCCTCGTATTGAAGTTCTCGTGGTGGATGACAATTCTCCAGACGGAACGGGAGTTGTTGTCGAGACGATGAAAGAGGAAAATCCCAAGCTTCATCTCATCAAGCGTGCCGGAAAACAGGGGCTCGGGACAGCTTATGTGACCGGATTCAGATGGGCGCTTAAACAGGATTATGATCTCATCATGGAGATGGATGCGGATTTTTCGCATAATCCAAAGGAGTTGCCCAAATTTTTCAAGTATGCTGAGAACGTGGATCTTGTGATCGGGTCACGATATATTCACGGTTTGAATGTGGTAAACTGGCATTTCACACGATTGATGCTTTCCTATTCGGCGAATATTTACACACGTCTTGTGACGCGTCTGCCGATCAAGGATGCCACCAGTGGATTCAAATGTTTCAGGAGGGAAGTACTTGAATCCATGGATATGGATGCAGTGCATTCCGACGGTTACGCGTTTCAAATCGAGATGGCGTTTAAGGCCTGGAAAAAAGGATTTCGCCTGAAAGAAGTCCCCATTGTTTTCGTCGATCGCACAGAGGGTATCTCCAAGATGAGCGGTAGTATTATCAGTGAGGCGGCCTGGGTCGTTTGGAAACTGCTTTTTCTCAGCTTGTTCGGACGGTTAAAATGATTGATCTTTCAGTCATTCTGGTCAATTATAATGTAAAAACCTATTTATCCCAAGCCCTTGAATCCATCGAGAAAGCCCTTGATCAAATCCCTTCAGAAATCATTGTCGTAGACAATGCCTCCACTGACGGCAGTGTTTCCATGCTGCGGAAACGCTTTCCATCTGTTCAACTCATTGCCAATGAAATTAATGTTGGATTTGCTACAGCCAACAATCAGGCCATCCAAATCGCGAAGGGGCGGGTGCTTTGCCTGATTAATCCAGATACTTTGGTGCGGGAGGACACGTTTCAATCCGCACTCGATTATTTGAAGAGTTATTCCGATGTGGGAATGGTCGGGGGGAAAGTCCTCAATTCAGATGGCACCTTGCAGCTGGCATGCCGCAGAAGTTATCCCACGCCCTGGGTTGCCTTTACCAAGGTTTCGGGTCTCAGTACACTTTTCCCAAAAAGCCGTTTCTTTGGCCGATATAATCTTACCTATCTTAATCCCAATGAAGAAGCAGAAGTTGAAGCCATTTCCGGCTCCTTCATGATTGTCCGCAAAACGGCAGTGGATCAAGCAGGTCTTCTGGATGAACAATTCTTCATGTACGGAGAAGATCTGGACTGGTGTTTTCGTATTCACCAGGCCGGATGGAAAATCGTGTATCTTCCGCAGACACAGATCGTCCACTATAAGGGCCGCAGTACACGCGAGGCTTCATTTGACAGTTTAAAGCTGTTTTATAGTGCGATGGGCATCTTTGTTAAAAAACATTTTGGCCGGGGTGCATCCATTTTACCAAGCTGGTTTCTGATGATGGGCATCTGGATTCGAGGCGCCATCGGTTTGATCACAACATGGTTGAAGCGGCTGACCGTTCCAGTGATTGACATCCTCTTTATGCAGTTCGCACTCGTGTTTGCGTTGCTTCTGCGATTCGGAAACCTCAATCACTGGATGGATTATGATATTGTCAATATTGGTTACACACTGGTCTGGCTTGTTTCACTTTCTGCAATGGGGCTGTATAAAAAGGGGATTTTCAGTACATCCAAAGCAACGGGAGCTGTCTGTATTGGTTTAATTTTAAACGCTTCATTTACATTCTTTTTCCCCCAGTACGCATTTTCCCGAAAAGTTGTTCTTGCTGCCGGTGGATTCAATCTGCTTTTTCTCGGAGGCTGGCGCCTGGGCATTCGTTTTGCTTCCCGTCTTCGATGGATTCCCTTTTTCGGCACGGTAGGACGCACGCTTTTTCGAAGACGTGCAGTCATTCTCGGCAGCGATTCAGCAGCCAGGGAAGTGATGCAGCGACTTGAAAGTCGACTGGACACAGGATTGGAAGTCGTGGGACTTATCGCGCTTGATGAATCCGAAATGGATGGTGAGAATTCTCATGTTTTAGGGTCCATTTCCGACTTACATCGTTTGGCCCGGCGCCATCAGATTCAGGAGGTCATTTTCACGCCTGAAGCCGCCAGTTATGAGCGGATACTCGCTGTGATTGCATCTGGTAAAGAATTGCATCTCGATTATCGCATGGTTCCCCGTGATCTCGATGTGCTGATCGGAAAGACATCAATTGATTCTATTGAAGATATCCCTCTTGTTGATCTGGATTATAAAATATTTTCAGATTTCAACCGCATGATAAAACGTATGGGTGACTTGATTTTATCCCTGTTATTAACCATATTATACTTGCCTGTGACGCTTGGTGTCCTTATATTACCCAGCTTTAGTCTCAGAAAACGGATTGTAAGGAATGGGCAAGGCGAAGCATTGGAATTGTGGCACATTCACCATAGTGAAGAACCCTCCGGAGCATTTGTCCAAATACCCTTTCAGCTGCTTTCTGTGATTCAGGGCAAAATGAGTCTAATCGGGACGGAAATACTTCCTTTTAAAGATGGAGAGCCAGGTAGCGGATTCAAGCCGGGAATTACCAGTCTGGTTGGAATCCACACTCGGAGACAATTAAGTAATGAAGAGAAGGCCAGATACAATTTGTATTATTTGAAAAATTACACGTTTCTTTTGGATCTGGAGATCATGCTTCGAACGTTTTTTCGTTAAGCGTGTATCGGTCTGTAAGGAGACCTTGTCATGATGAATCGCATTCTGGATTTTGAAAAACCGATCGTTGAGCTTGAGAAAAAAATTTCCGAGATGAAAGCCTATGCGGTCGCTGAAAATGTTGAACTGACTGAGGATATCAAGCGACTGGAAACAAAACTTGATAAGCTGATTGAAGATACCTATGCAAAGCTTACGCGCTGGGAGCGTGTGCTGCTTTCCAGACATCCAGATCGGCCCTATACTCTTGATTATTTCGATCGTATTTTCACAGACTATGTTGAATTGCACGGAGATCGCCTTTTTTCCGACGACCTTGCTATGGTCGGCGGTATTGCCAAACTGGATGGCAGACCCGTCATGGTTCTCGGTCAACAAAAGGGACGCACGACCAAGGAAAATCTCCGACGAAATTTTGGCATGATGAATCCAGAAGGGTACCGGCGTGCGATGCGTTTGATGAAGCTGGCTGCCAAGTTCAATCGGCCGATCATTATCCTGATCGACACACCAGGCGCATATCCCGGTATAGGTGCTGAAGAACGCGGGCAGGGCGAAGCTATTGCCAGGAACCTGTACGACATGACGCTACTTCCGGTACCCATCCTTGTAATTGTAATTGGTGAAGGAGCGTCAGGAGGCGCACTGGGAGTGGGTATGGGTGACCGAGTGCTTATGATGGAGAATGCCTGGTACAGCGTAATCAGCCCTGAGGGATGTGCGGCCATCCTTTGGCGGGATGCAACCAAGGCGCCGCTCGCAGCAGAGGAGTTGAAACTCACTGCGCCGGATCTGCTCGAACTCGGTGTGATTGATGAAATTATCAAGGAGCCCAGGGGGGGGGCGCATCGTAATCATGATGAAGCGGCCCGAATTGTGAAGGAGCGCATACATTTTCATCTGAGTCAGCTCAGATCGTTTGACGGTGAGTCTTTGATTGACCGCCGCATCAAGAAATATGGAAAAATTGGATTTTTTACAGAGTAGCATGGATTGGAAATACGCTCATCATTACGAAATGCGTGTACGTTACGCAGATACAGATCAAATGGGTGTGGTCTATCATGGCCGTTATCTGGAATGGTTCGAGGCTGCCCGGACCGAAATGCTGAGGCATCATGGATTGCCATATAAAGAACTTGAAGCACAGGGCATTTCCTTGCCGGTCATCGGGGTGAATTGCAGATATCATCGGCCGGTTCGCTATGATGATTTTGTAGTGATACAAACAAAGCTGTCCGAGTTGAGTCGTCTGAAGTTAAAATTAGAGTATCACCTATTCGTTCAGGATGATTCCACATTGTGCGCAGAAGCAATAACTTGGCACTGTTTTCTAAATAAGGACGGAAGACCAATTCGTGTTTCCAAAGAGGTTCTCCATTTTTTCAATCAACTTATCCGATGATAGAGGAGAGAGAATGTTAAGTCAAGAGTTGCTGGATATTCTGGTGTGTCCGAAATGCAAGGGCGATTTGGAATATGAGAAAGCCAATCAGAAGTTGACTTGTGCTGCATGCCGTTTGAAATATGAGGTTAAAGAAGATATCCCCGTGATGCTAATTGATGAGGCAGAATCGTTTTAGCTCCACCATTATTTAGCAAAGGAATTTGTTCTTCAATAAAATCAATTAACCATAATTGCTTTTATCCACTTTCTGACTGAATTCACACAAATTATTTCTTCACATTGATCCAATACCTCTTTGCTCATTACTCTTTCTTTTATCTTGCCCTGATCGATTAACCATGACCGAAAGGTACCATTAAGAAGTCCGCATGACACGGGGGGAGTCCAATATTGTCCCTCTAACTTTATCACGATATTGGCAATGGTTGTTTCGGTAATTTCATCTTTTTCATTCCATAAAATGACATCATCACAATCCATGCAAGAATTCTGAGCTTTTTCGTATACCTTGCGATGTGTGGTCTTGTGATATAAAAAGACGTTTTTTGTCTGAATGGGATAGGGACAAAGTTTCAAACGAAGCGGTCCCTTTTTGTCCGAATTCAAGATCGGGTTATTCTCAAGTGTCAGAGATCCATCTTGATACAATAATAAACGCACGCGCTGGGAAATTTTTGAGAATTCAGCGATTCTGTTTTGAAGCACGTTCCAAACGCTCTCCTCTTTCCATTTAAAATCGAAATATTCGGCAGAATCACGCATCCGTTTTATGTGCTTTTCCAGTAAAAAATAATCCTCATCCTGTGTCCATAACAAGGTCTCTAACAGATGGAATTTGGGCCATGTCTGGTGCAGAATGGATGATTTATCCAGTGTCTCGGTAAATTCGCTCTTGGCTTCAGAATCCCACACGATTCCGCCGCCGGTTCCGAATTCTGCGATCCGGGACCGATGATCTATCCACGCGGTTCGGATTGCGACATTGAACCGTGCCTGCCGGTTGGGTCCGATCAGTCCGATCGCGCCGGTATAGATATTTCGAGGTGATTGCTCCAACTTCCGAATAATTTTCATGGTTTGGGGTTTTGGAGCACCTGTGATAGAGGCGCATGGAAAGAGCGCTTCAAAGATATTCGTAACAGAAGCTTTTGTCCCTGCTTTCACTGTAGATGTCATTTGCCAGACAGAGGAGTATTTTTCCAATTCAAACAATCGCGAAACCTGAACACTGCCAGGTGTTGCGATACGGCCCATATCATTTCGGATCATATCTACTATCATGACATTTTCAGCCTGATTTTTATTTGAATTCCGAAGTTCATTTGCGGCTTGCCGGTCCTGCTCCAATGTCATACCACGCGGGCACGTTCCTTTCATCGGACGAGAGTGTAGAGAGTCATTGTCCAGCTCGAAGAACAGCTCGGGAGAACCCGAACAGATTGAAAAATGATCGGTTTTAATGAAAGCACCGAAGAGCGGGTTCATATTTTGTTGCAGCCGGTGAAAGAGCGCATACGTGTTGCCATGGAATGGAGATCTAAGGCGGTACGTGAAATTCACCTGATAAGTGGCCCCTGATGCGAGTTGATTTTTGATTTTCTCAATGGCCTTATTGTATCCGTTTTTTGAAATATCTGCCTGCCATTGCAGTTCCTCACCCGGATTGTATTCAGGATCGGGCAAATTCGCCCATTTTTTTTTATCCTTAAACATCGCAAACCAAAGGAGGGGGAATCCTTCATTGGCATGTACTTGTAAAGCCGAATCGAAAGTGGGAGCTGCTTCATAAGAAAGAAAGCCGACAGCGAATGTGCTCTCAGCTTTAACGAGGGATTCAATTTCAGACAGGCAGGGTTTTACCTGCTGAATCTGATCTGTCTCGATGATTCGATGGGGTTTCTCAAAATAGATCCAGCTGCCGGAAGGTGACCTCAGAATGATTATGGTTTCATCCGTATTTTCTAGTGAACGTTTCAGAGGCCCTTCCCGCAGCTGATCCTTGATAAGGGATTATTTTTGCACGATAATTTTCTTCGTTGCCGAATATTGGTCTGTTGTCAGGCGAAGAAGATACACTCCGCTGGGTATGTCACCCGCCTGCCATAGCACGCGGTATGATCCTGGTTCCTGACGGGCATGCACCAGGGTGTAAATCCGTTCGCCACGAATATTGTAAATTTGTAGATCCACTATCGAAGCTGCTGCCAATTCATAACGGAACGTGGTATTTGCATTAAAAGGATTGGGATAATTCTGCATGAGTGCGAATTCTTTTGGATATTGATTTCGTGCTTTTTTGGTCAAAGACATCCCTGTCACATTAAGCGCGATTTGTGAGCGGTCTGTCGCGCCTCTGGGATCGGTGACTTGAAAATCAAGTTCGGTATTTCCAATATAATAATCCGGTGTGGAGATCATTACCAGATGATCCTGAAGACTGATTTTGATATCCGGATCTGCAGTTATGATTTGCCATGACATTTGATCCGGGCTATGCGTCGGATCTGGATCGGTCACACACGTATCCAAATCCACATAGATTGTGTCTGTGTTGATTAAATCCATATCATTTAGACAGACAATCTCGGGTGGATGGTTAAATTCGCCGCCACCACTGTTTGTATGGAGCACTGTGCCCTCTGATCCCACAGCCCATCCCAGACCTTCCGGAGTGATGTGAATGGAATAAAGCCATTCATCGGTGCCGCTTGCCTGATGGAACCAATCTTCACCACCATTTGTTGATTTGATGATTGTACCCATACTTCCTATGGCATATCCATCATTCATAGTATAAAAATCAACATCATATAAATCATTGAAGGTGCCGGTATTCTCAAGCGCATTCCATGTGGCTCCACCATCCATGGTCTTGATGACCGTGCCGAACCAGCCCACAGCCCAGCCTGTATTGGCATCGATAAAATCAACTGCGGTCAAGGTTTCAGTGGTTTGTTTTTTCTCATCCGAAAGCGGGATCCACGAATTTCCTCCGGATGTGGTTTTAATAATCGTTCCAGAATTACCCACGGCCCAACCGGTATTTTCATCGATGAAAAAGACATCATTCAACTGATTGGGTACACCGGATGGAATATAATCCAGCCAGATTTTACCCCCGTCTATCGTTTTGTAGACTTTGTCTTTGTTACCCACCATCCAGCCCTTGTTTTCATCAATAAAAAAGAGAGCGTTCAGAATCGGGCCACCGATTTGTGTGACTGAATTCCATGTTAGGCCACCATTGATGGTGGAAAGTGTGATGCCTTCGCGCCCGGCAATCCAGCCTCGGTTGGTGTCCAAGAAAAAAACCGATTCCAGTGGCATCCATATGTTTTCAACAGTTTCAACAATCTCCCAGTCGTTCCCACCATTCGTGGTTTGCATGATCATACCATCTCGGCCCACAGCCCAGCCGTTATCTGAATTAAGAAAGCAGACACTTTTTAGCCATTCGTTGGTACCCTGACTGTGTTTTATCCAGGTCTGTCCGCCATCCACAGTCTGAAGGATTGTGCCTATACTTCCGACTACCCACCCTGTATCAGGATGACAAAAATCGATACTGTATAATCCTGTACCCGGGATTCCCGGTACAGGCTGCCAGTTGAGACCTCCATCCAGCGTTTGCAGCAACAGGCCCGATTCACCTGCGAGCCAGCCATTCAGGGCATCCGTGAAATCCAATGAATAGATTGATTTGGGCGAAGGCGAGTTGAGCGCTTCCCATGTCTCACCGCCGTCGAGTGTGCGGCACATTGATCCGTCTTGTCCGGCCGCCCAACCTGTGTTGGCATCAATAAAAATTAACGAATAAAGCCAATCCTGGATATTGCTGTTTTGAGGTGTCCAGGTTTGTCCACCGTCCTGAGTATTAAATATATTTCCATTTGCACCCGCAGCCCACCCTGTCATGGCATTAATGAAAAAGATATCATACAGCCAATTCGAGCTGTCAACCTCTACTTCGGTCCAGTGGACGCCACCGTCCGAGGTCTTCAACAGGGTGCCTCGTTTGCCACATATCCATCCTGACAGTGATGTTTGAAATTGGACATCCAGCAGATCTTCTTCAGTAGGACTGATGAGGAGGGTCCAAGAGTCTCCCTCGTCGGTCGTTTTGAGAATATGTCCACTGTTCCCAACCGCGTAACCAATGGATTCATTCACAAAACAGCATCCATTCAACTCCTGAATCTGTCCGGCGATATTGTGAGTGATTTTAAATGAATCGCCATTTTGGATTGATCGAATGTATGTGCTCACAATGCCGACAGCTCGTATGTCCGTGCCGGTAATCACATTCACAAAATTCAATCTGTTCCCCTGTGGTAATGGACTTTGCCAGTTCCAGTCCTGCTCACCGAATACAGAAGTATAAAGCAGAAACAGACAGCTTAATAGTCGAATGAATTTCATGATTGTTTCCCCCTCAGGTCACAATGTCAGATCACTGTAAGGCACAATGATCCCTTTTTATGAATTGATCAAATAGAGTTGTTCTTGTGGTTCAGATAAAAATTGACACCCCTCTTCAGTGACTTCAACAATTTCTTCGATTGTAGCAATACCATGCCCTTCAACAGTTAGACGCGGTTCCAGCGTAAAGACTTGTCCCTTCTCGATTGTCATCATGGGTTGTTCTTTATAACGATCCCATTTTGGGCCAAGAAGCGCGGCTCCATCATGCGCTTTACGACCCACCTGATGACCCAGACCGTGTGGATATTCCTCATACCCGGCTTCCACAATATACGAGCGGGCGACCGCATCCACTTCCCAGCCTTGCACTCCAGGTTTTAGTGCTTTCGCCGCTTTCCTTATCGCAGTATGAATCGTGTCAAATCCCCGCTGGACCGGCTCAGGTGCCCCATTTTCTCCCTCTCTCATAAAATACCAGGTTCGTTGGAGATCAGAAACATAGTCGGCTTTTTTCACACCAAAGTCGATGTTCATGATATGACCCGGTTCAATCTGCCTCCCTGTAGGGCCGGCGTGGGCACCTGCACTGTCCGGTCCGGTGAAAACTGCCGGGCAATGGGTTGGATCCCATCCCGGTTCGAGTCCCTTACCGTCCATTAATTTATTTATAAAATCAGCAACATCTTTCTCAGTCATCCCCGCTTTGACGAAATGTGTTACCTGATCATATATATCCAATGTTTCTGTTATTGCATCTTTAATCCGTTCAATTTCCTCCGGAGATTTGCGTCCCCGCAGGGCGGCCACAATGGACTCACTGGATATTAAACGATCTGTAAAAGGCGTTCCCTCCAGATGTTCCAGAAGGATTTGAAACATCCCGTGTGTTAATCCATCGGCCATCACATCATTGACGGATTGATTCACAGCGATCTTAGCGGGATTTTCCTCTTCCAACACACCAAGCAGTTCCGGTTTTATAGAATTCACATACGATCGAATTTCATACCCAGCATGGTCCTTCACGTTTTGTGCATCTAAACTACCCACGATAGCGATTTTACGACCCTTACGAGTCAAAATAAGTGCACTTTGCCATGTACAATGCGTACCCAAAATGAGATCGAGTACAGGATCTGGCATTGTGGATGATTCCCGAATGAATGTAATCCAGAGATCAATTTCCTTTTCATTCAGGATTTGAATGGCTTGATTTAACTTTTCGTTTATCAAATTTCTACTCTCACTGAAAAGTGAGCGCGTGTTGGGTGCAGGATTTTTCCTGAAAATTTACTAAATCTCGTCTATCTCGGTCAAAAACTACTAAATATGGAAAATATAATATAATCTATCTTATTGGTTTTACTAATATTAAAACATTTTAACAGAAATGTCAAGTTATAAATCAATTAACTAAATACATCCGACATGGCAGCATATAATTGGATTTCAAAAGATTGGTACCAATGCGATTCCCCTTGTGTTGAGATTGTGCAGTCTATATATTATTAATCCATAAAGATGGAGTTTTTGTATGATTGAATGCAATGCTTCCCGGTTTTTGGGATGGATTGTATTTTTTAATTTATAATGATAATTTGACTTGCGTTTGAAACGAATTTATAGTTCATTTATTCATACACTTTGCTTCAAAATGATTGGATCTGATCATGTTTCTTACACGAAATAATCTCATCCATATTGTCTGGATATTGCTTGTTTATACTGAGCCACTATTTGGGCACATCTACTATCTCTCCCCATCTGGAGATAATAACAATCCGGGAACAATAGAAGCGCCCTGGCGGACACTGCAAACCGCGGCGGGTAAGATGTCTCCGGGAGATACGCTCCTGATCCGTAGCGGGATGTACAGGCAAGCCACACAGCTTTCCGTATCTCACAGCGGTTCTGCGGGATTGCCGTTGCTCTTCCAGAACTATCCTGAAGAAACCCCCATTTTCTGCAAGTCCGAATCATACAACAATTCCTCCGACTGGACTGATCAGGGCTCCAATATCTGGAAGACCAAACATAATACAGCGACCGGGTATGATGTGGGATGCGTGTGGCATGATGATCTGGCATCCGAGAAGAAGTGGCAAGCTTCGGACCTACAAGAACAATGGGATTTTTATTACAATCTGGATTCCAAGGCTGTAGAATTGTATTCAGTGGGTAATCCGACCGGATATGCAGTAGATATTGAGATCCCGATCGGAGCACAATGGCAGCATGTGATTCAGATTTCCGGAGCCTCCCACCTTATCTTCGATGGATTAACTGTAAAATACAGCAATACACACGGTATTCAGATGGCAGGTGGCGCGCATCATATCACAGTTCGTAACTGCACAATTTCCCATTGCGGTGGCGCTTGGATCTGGGATCAGACACGATATGGGAATGGCATTGAAGTATGGGAATCCGGGCATGATATCCTAATTGAAGATAATACCCTCTCCTGGATATTCGATTCAGGATTGACCAATCAGGGGGAGCAGGGGACTCAATCCAATTTAACTTTCAGAGGCAATACAATCACGAATACAAAGTGCGGATTTGAGTTTTGGGGCGATGAAGATCTTGTGGTTCAGCATGTGCTCGTGGAAGACAACTTGATTACAGATACAGGCGAAAACTGGGCGAACAATATGCAGAATGTGTGGGGTGCGGTACGTCTGGTCCGGTCCGGTTCGCAAACTGAAGATTTTATCGTTCGGGGCAACACCATCCTTCGATGCGGATCCACAACAGGTGGTCAGACCATTCCAAATGAATGGGAGCCTTTTTTTAATCATCCAAGTGTACATGCGGGGGATGGACCCTATGAGATAGCGGATAATATTATCCTGGAAAGCCGGGCCATGGGGCTGATTGTAACGGATGGATTTTACGGTCAGATTTCGAACAATGTCATATCAATCAGTGACTGGTGTGGCGTTTATATCATCGATTGTGCAGGTTCCTCCAGTTTTTATAATAATACAATTGTCAATAATGGAGATATTGAAACTTATCCTAATGTATACATTGCAGATGAATCGGGAATATGGAGAAACAATATCCTTTATTCCGATGTTTCAGGATTGTTATCTGTCACCGGTGGGGATTTAGATTATAACTGTTATTATCCGACTAATGGGCCGGGGGAGCACTCGATTCAATCGGATCCACTTTTTATAGATATCGATAGCGATGATTTTTCACTTCAGTCAAGCAGTCCCTGTATTGATGTGGGGACAGATGTTGGAATATCTTATCTGGGTGATGCGCCGGATATGGGTGCGTTTGAGTATGATCCAGCGTCAGGCATTCCATCCTCCAATAATCAAATTGAGAAGGCTTTTATCCTGTTTGGGAATTACCCAAATCCATTCAATCCGTCCACATCAATATTATATCAAATTCCAGTTCAAACTCGGATTCGTATCGGGATTTACAATGTCAATGGACAAGAAATCAGAGTGATTATGGATGAATCTATACCAGCGGGTTCACATCAAGCAGAATGGGATGGAAAGAACAGCAGTGGGAAAGAGGTTCCAAGCGGGATCTACATTTATAGGTTTAAAGCAGACAATGCCACTTTTACTCGTAAAATGGCATTGGTTCGATAAGAACTATCGTTACATTCACCCTGCAACCTGGATTCCTGCTTTCGCAGGAATGACAAGGTTCATGCTATATTTAAGCTCTCAATTTTCAATTTCTTCTAGTTCTTCAGCTCGATCCTGAGATAAATCTGTTGAAGCAAAGTCTTCGGTTTCTTTCGGTAACTCAAGCACATATCTGTTCAACTGATCAATTTTAAGTTGCGCACTCACAAGTGTGAACTCCAGAACATGACCACCCTGAGATTTGTCCTTGCTGAGAAAATGTAAATGATAGCCGGGCACATTGATGCCCTCCACAAAGGGCGGGCATCGGAATCCAACCAATGTTCCCGTAACATTCTCCATTTCAAATTCGGGCTGATTGGCTGTAACCTCCTTCAATGGGGGGTAGGGCTTGCTCTGACCGGGCACGCTTCGGGTTCGTACATGGGTGAATTTTCCTTCCATTCGAAATGCGTAGAACAGGTTTTGATTGGGCGCGATAGAGTCAATGATTGCTTCAAGTTGTTCCATATCTGTAGCTGTCTGAATCGTTATGCTTTGTTCTGGTGTAAAATCGCAGACTGTGGCGAAGGGGGTTTTGATGGTCATTTCCGGTTTATAGACCTTGCCATCCGCTTTGATTTGATAGATCTCTCCATCAACGATGATCATTTCGCCATCCAAACAGTCAAACGTGCCGATGCCGAAATCGCCGTGGGTAAGGAGTTTGTTCAGTGTCAGTTCCCCATCATAGACACCCGCAAGAAGTGCATCGATTGTTGATGTCTGATAAACGGTGTCAGTTGTGGGTGTTGATGCGCATCCAATCATGAGCAAAGATGTGAGGATGAAGAAACAGCCGACAATTTTATTCATTATTTAAACTCCTTTGAACAGCGAATTTACTGGACGAATCCAGCACTGATTATGAGAAATCATCCTTTATTTCAGCAAAATCATTTTTCTAGCCTTCACAAAGTGATCCGAAATAATTTTATACACATAGATCCCTGATGAATTCTCTGTAGCATCCCATTGCACGGAATAAATTCCGGAATCCATTTGGCTATTCACAAGTGTTTCAATTTCCTTGCCGAGAATATCATACACTACGACTTTTACTTTGGATGTCTTCGCAATAATGAAGTCGATTGTTGTCACAGGATTAAACGGATTTGGATAATTCTGATGCAGGGCGAATTCCTTCGGAACGGACTGTGACGGATCGTTTACACCAGCCGGATCTCTAAAACCACCGACAGCAAACGGGCCGAGTTCTGTAATGCCGGCTCTGGAAACCGTATAAGGGGAGACGGCCAATTGTCTCGTGTAGTCTCCAGTACCTGCCTCCCGGATAGCTGTCATATTGTATATTTTCGCGTTGTTTACACGATCCTCTTTGAAATCAGAACTTTCCAAAGTTCCTACCCATCCAAACTGCAGTGTATAATCTCCTCCTCCGTCCATGCCCTCGCTGATCGACCATGACACATTCACACGCCCTCCATATTCGGGGTCATCTCGATCTGTGAGCACGCCGACGCTCATATCGTCCACAGCGCCGGAATTGGTGATCCAAACCGGCGCATACGCATTGATGCCCACTGGAAACAAAACCTGGGAATCACCGATGGAGGTGATACGAAGCGATCCCCCATCCCGTGTATCGACATAGGCGCGTTCATTCGCATTGGAAGTCGATCCAACCGTCAGTGTGTTCGAATCCAGTTTCAAGTCACCATACAAATCAAGATTGCCGGTTATTGTGCGTGCATCATGTAATGTCATCCTTCTTTGATTGGAAATGATTAGATTCTTTGGCCCGCCTGTTTCGGGGAATTCCACATCTGTGCTTATTTGTGTGCCTGATCCTGAATATTCGAGGGAGGCTTCTGGTCCATATGTCAGGGTGTTGGAATTCAGCTTAAGTCCTCCATCAACAATTTCCAGTGTCCCATTGACTGTAACCGACTTTGTAAGCGTAACATCTGCTCCATTGTCAATAAGAAGGTTGTTCATCGTTTCGGACATTTTATTCCCGGTCACCTGCGGCAAATCCCCATTGAAACCGTAATTGGATGCCAGATCGTAGGTAAATAATCCAGTCATGCCGAGTGCACCGTCAAGCCCGTCCGCATGTTCTGTCATCAAGGTGGCGTCGGCTCTGATAGTAAAGAAACCATCTCCTTCCAAAACCGTTGATCCCATAGCGAGCACAGCGCCGGTTTTTACCTCAACAGGGAATCCACCGCTGCTATAGGATACATTCGTCAGGGTGAGTGTTTGCGGATCTCCATCCCCGGCGAACGCAAATACGGCATCATCCGTCGTGTTCGAACTTTGGGTCGTCACATTCGAAAGGGAGACATCGCCTTTCAGGTTCCATGTGGTAGTACCGGTTCCACCCTGTGATCCCCGGCTGACTGAGAAATTGCCCCCGGTGACCTCAATATCACCTTCCACATTGATGGTGATCGAAGTGTTTCCATTGATCGTGCCACTCGAGGTAAATTGCCCCCCTGTCTGGATAATATCACCTTCAATCGTGACCACGGCCGAGTTGCCTTCAAATGGTGCGCACATTTGCCAGCGGCCAGCTCCGGTGTTTTCGATGGTAATATTTCCGCTAATGGTGTTTCCATTCCAATCCAAACTCCTGGGGCCGATTTGATCTGAAGAATTCCAAATAATATTATAAAAATTTTGATTCCCATTAAACGGGACATTCGAATGAACACTGTCAATGATGCATGTCGAATTGGGCCGCCACGTTGCAGTTGGAATTGTGCCACCATTCTGTTCATGGCTGTACAGGCCGGTGTTCACAAAACTTATCTCCGCTTCAGCATCACTGGTGATGGAACCGTAATTCAGAACTGTGCCCTCAACGGACAAGTCCACACCGATACTGTTTTCAACCTGAAGTGTGACTCCCTTTTCAATGATAAGCGTGCCGTCCGATGCCACCACAAGCTGATCCACTGAATCCGTCGTAGACACTGTGACCATATGGCCATCCAACACAGTAATCATCCCATCCGCCAACGTGGGCAGGTTGGGAGCTGGAACCACCCAATCGGTTCCATCATGCCGTGCCCAGGTATTGACGTTATTCCAATCCCCGGATTGAGAGGATTGAAACTCACCCGCCGGGATGTAATAATCCGTGCCGCTGTCAAATGCCTCGACATCATAATAATAGTCCACACCATGATTCAAACTGTGCATGGCTACACTGTCTGCATCATACACCATGTAATTGTTGTACAGTTTATCCGGCGTAATTCCATATCGGATGATATACCCGTCCGCGTCTGCCACGGGTGTCCATCGAAGGATCGCGTCCCGTCCGTCGGCTGGATCTCTCTCCACCGTAAAGCCACTGACTGTTGTGAAAACCGTCTCCTCCGAATTGCCGAAGATTCGAAAACCGCGCACAGCGAAATTGCCATTGCCGGGCGTAAACACATTCGAGAGTTTTAAATACCGGGCCGTAACGGGTTGGGCCAGCTCCAAATAATCATGCGGCACATCCTCCAGATTCTGGCTCTTGTCCACGAGCATATCCCAGTTCATTCCATCCAGCGAAGTCTCGATGGTATATTGCTCATACATGACATCCAGATTGTCGCGGCCCCGCACAATGGAGGGATCAGTGCCATGTTCAGAAAAATTTACCTGGATGGCTTCGACACTGCAATCCTGTCCCAGATCCACCATAAGCCACTCGTCCACATCGCCGGTCTGTGCGCTCCAGTATGTCCTGACTTCTTCATCCACGGCATTCTCAACGCCATGATCTGTCAATGATGAGGAGGTCATCACCTTCTTTTTATGCGACAGCAGCAGCATCCCTGCGAAACTGTTGTCAATCATATCAGTTGTTCCATGCGGATAATATTGTGGGTAATCCCCTAAAACTGTGTTGCAGTGAATGTGACCATCCGCATCAAAGTCCACGGGGGAAAGCCCCAGTCTGCGTTCAAACAGGGTGCCTTCGCTCACAGAAATGCTCATGGTGCCAATGTGCCAGTACTGTCCGTCCTTGTCCTTAAACGTGCTGCCATGACCCGCACCGCAAATGAATCCTGTCGGCTTGAATGAGAAGGGGCTGTAATCTGCATATTCATACGGTCCGAGCGGGGAATCGGCCACATAGATGCCATCCGCGTAGGTTTTATACTCGGTGCCGGGACCCGCATAATGCAGATAGTATTTGCCATTCTCCTTAATCATCCATGAACCTTCGATCCAGGGAGACTCATCCAGCAGGTTATCATCGCCTCGTCTTTCCCATCCATGTATGGATGCTTGTGCATATATAATATCTTCAACCGGGCTGATCTCTTCAAAGGTTTTAGGATCAAGTTCCACCGCGCGTATAGGAGTGCTATTCGAGAGCCCGAAATACATATAGAGCCGATCATCATCATCGAGGTACCAGGCCGGATCGCCATAGCTATTTATATCAGGGCCGTCCTCCCAGATTCCTGATTTTGGATCACCAGTTTTATAGCTTTTTGTCGAAGCGGAGGGGACATAAAATAATGAATCTCTCATCGAAATGACACCCGGGGCGTAGCCTTCGATGTTGATGACCTCGTTGGGAATGATAAAAGTCCAATCGCGAAGATCGGTTGATGTCCAGTATCCGCCAGAATGGGACGCGAACAGGTAATATTCGTCATGAAATGTGAGGATAACCGCATCGGCCGCTTCACGCGCATCATTGACATCTGCCATGAATCTGTAGTTGAGATTCATCGGGTTACAAAACGTCTGCGGATTCTCAGCGGGCTGTGCGAAAAGTGATGCGCTTAGCAGCAGGATGCAGAGAATCAGGGATTGGATGTTTTTTGTAGAGTGCATTGGAGTCCTCCGTAATGGTTGTTGCATTATCGTGTTTAAACTATTGATTTTAGGAGTTAATTAATCGTCCATTTTTGGTAAGTTTTCAGATTGTTTTGGTATAATGTAAACACCCTGTAAAATGTGCTCAACGACATCGAATGCTGCACATAGTTCTTTCTGGGAATGTGATTTAATTTCATGTGCAGAAGCATTCCCATATATCTAAGGTTATGTAATATTTTTGCACCTTCAATTGCTACGAGCCCTTGTTTAGCCAAAGAGTCAATTTTTTCTTGTAAATTTCTACCAACCATATTTTTATCTTTGCATATTGCCTCAACAATTGCTCTTATTCCAAGACCTGTTAGAATAGGTAGTTGAGCACATAAGGCATTATGTGCTTCTTTATAGATTAAATTAACTCCCCGCGGAAGATAATTTATATTACGTAGTAATGGTCTTCCTGCAATTCTATTTGGGTAATATGTCTTAGTTTCAGGATAAAACGGCTTACCATTTTTAGGGTAAATTATATCTTCAGAACACTGTGATACCTCAAAAAAAGTAACTCTCAGACATCCTTGACATTGTACAATCTTATAATTTGTCCATACATCTATTAATGCATCAGCATACTGCATATGCTCGAAAACATCAGCAAGTACTTTATTCCTTGTTTCTTTGTCACAACTTGGGCATGGCACTACAAGATATTCGTTGTCTGGCGTGTTGATCTGTAATTTTTTTGGCTCGATCATATCTATCGCCTCGGTATTGATATTAATTAACTGATAAGCCACTCACTTCAAGAGAATTATATATGGAAATTGATGTACGTATAGAATATGAAATTGCTAGATATTTGGCAAGTGTTATTATAATTATTAAAGAAGTAGAAGGTTTTATAAGAAAAAACTTGATTTTTCTAATTGAGACGTCTATCTTGAAAACAACCTTCTTGCACTACATTTCTTAATTACGAATTTTCAGGTCTATGCCCGATAACCAGATGGATAAGGAGGAGATCATGATTCAGTGCCTGTCTATACGGAGATCACAAATTTTAATTCTATGGATTGCTGTTCTCTGCTTGTGTATCGGTTCTTCCGTCTATGCTGTTTCAGAAGCAGGTGCATTATTTCTGCTTATCTCACCGTCGGTTCAGGCAGCCGGAATGGGTCAGACTTATGGTGCTTTGGCCTATACGGATCCGATGGCAGCGGTTTTTAATCCGGCCTTTCTTGGATTTTATACATCCCAATACAAAGCGGGATTTGCTTCATCCGGAGGTGACTGGCTCGAAGCTCTTGTGGATGATATGCATTATAGCTGTTATTCATTGGCATACAGGCTTCCACTTAAGAACTCACCTGTCTCAATAGGTTTGGGACTTCATCACGTTTTTCTCGATCTCGGTGAACAGTTTAATACAGCGAATTCACCTGATCCATTAGATACATTTGAAAGAAAGGACAAGGCCTACCTTGTATCTGCTTCTGTTTTTTGGGATTCATACGTTCAAGTCGGTGTCGGAATGAATTTTAAATATATTAAATCAGATTATGGAGAAGTTGATGCTTCCGCATATGCTGTAGATTTTGGATTGGCTTTGGAAATGCCTCTTTTTAAAATCATATCAAAAGGTTCAAAGAATCCGATGCGGATTGGTTCAGGTGTATCCCCGTATTTGGTCCCCGGATTATCCTATAGTGCGGAAAATATTGGAGGCAAGCTGGAATATATTGATCCAGATCAGGCTGACCCAATCCCCAGAATCGCCTATGCGGGGATTCATCTGCGAACAGGACTTCAAGTTGAATCCAATAACAATCGCTTTGATTTAATCTCCTTTTCATGGGCGCGTGAAGCAACGGATATGTTGGTGACACGGTCCTATGATTCAAATACCGGCGATACCCAGATTGATTATCAATGGGGTTTGGATGACATCGATCCGTTTGAACATTTGCTCATGGGCAAGGGTGATGAAAAGGTCATTACAAAGAAAGGGTGGATGGTTGGGATTTGGGATGTGTATTTTGCGCGATGGGGACATTATGTGGATATGGAGGGTAAGGTTCGATATAAAACGAGCGGTTGGGGATTTAACATTACAAAGACAATTCGATTGCTGATGTCCTATTCGGGCCATACTCTGGGGGATGATGCATTTGGCAAGATCCTCCAGAATCTCGACATTGAAATACAGCAGTCAGAAATTAATGCGGAACCCGGGCACCCGTTGGATGAAACGGTATTTACCGGTGTTACAATCAGATTACACGGCAATTAATATTTCATTGATCATCAGCACCCCCGGGAGGTTTGAACCTTCCCGGAGGTGCAATCTCAGCTATTTTGTAACAACCATCTTCCCTGTTCTAATTATATCATCCACAGAAAGCTGGTATAAGTATAATCCAGATGGCAAATCCGTTGCATCCACGTGAACCGCATGTCTGCCGGGAGTTGTGTACTGATGAAACAGGTCGCGTATCCATCTGCCGTGAATATCCACAATTGATAGAGTGACATCACAGGCGGTTTGAATTTCGAACTGAATCATAGTCCACGCATTAAATGGATTGGGATAGTTTTGTATTAATACAGGACTGTCCGGCGATAAAGTTTTTTTGGACTCCGCGTTAATCCCCGTGGAGATTGTATCATAGAGTGCGTAGACGCGCACATAATCCACGAGAAATGAATCGGGGTAGCTGGCGGTTTGGGGGTCATTGGCCCACCAGGAGTTGATTGCCCACGGTTCGGTTGAGAGTTCACCGGTGACCTTTACATAGGCGGGTACTTTGGATACACCACCATCGTCAGTGCGCCAGCTTTCCACACCATCAATAAAAAAGATATATATATCGTGATACCATTTCAGTGTGAATGTGTGAAAGCCTTCGCGAATGCCCTCCATTGTAAAGTCGGCGCTTGTGCTTTGATGCGCGTCTCCATATCCGTCCCAATGGAGCGCGTGCTGTACGCGATCCGTCCAGCCAAATCCTTCAAAAATATCAATCTCAGTGCCGTCCTCACCGGAACCATCCTCATTAGACACAGAGGGTGAGTACAACCAGAATGCCACCCACCAGCCTGGCTGTGTGGGCAATTTGCATCGGATTTCAAACTTGCCGAATTTCTGCTCGAAATTGCCTTTGGTCCGAATCGCGCTGGTTGAATAATCAATGGGATCGTCATCCGAATTGCGGTTCTCTATCTGTTTCACTCGAATGACCAGATTTCCAGCTCCATCTAGATAGGCATCTTCCTGCAGCCACCAGCCGTCCGGGCCATTGTCATTGTTTCTTCGATTATATTCAGGTTGATCCCATGTGTCTGTATCCAGAGATGTGCCATCGAATTCATCGCTCCAGATAAGTTCCTGTGCAAATGAAAGGTTCATGAAACTCGACAAGAAAACTACAAAAATGAATACGGTCTTGGGACATGATTTTTTGATTTGCATTGAAAAATCCTTCCTAGAGTCTAGCAACTTTTTATTGTAGAAAAATTAAAAAATCCAATTTAAGAATGTAATTATTCCCACCATTCACCTACGAAATAGATTTTAGTATCATCCATTGAAAATGCAGGCGAATGGCATAAAAAATCATTTGGAAAATAATCCGGAGTAATATTCTGAATGTTACTGCCATCTGAGTTGATCATATAGATATCATACTTGCCCTGCGTACCAATCGCTGATACCTGGTAGACAATCCTGTCACCCTGATGAGACCAGTTGGCCACTCCCTGGGTATATCCGGAATTGGTCAAATTCATCACTCCTGTGCCATCCAAACTGACAAGAAAAATGTCATATCCTCCGTGAGGATTACTGGCATCCACCATTCTGGAGAAAGCGATTCGAGATCCAACTGGGCTTAATCGAGGATCGTAATCTCCATAGGGGTAAGGCGCCTCGCCCCATTCACCCGCATTGGGTGGATCCGTGACTGCAACAGGATCACTGCCATTTGAATTGATGGTCCAAATCCTGCTGTTCGCAGTAAAGGTGATTCTGTCGCCCATCCAGTGGACATCTGCATCGTGAGAACCGGAATCATAGAACAACCGCTGATTGCTGCCATCTACATCCATCTTGTATAAATCGAGATTCAGTGTTTCCTGCCAACTTGACAAAAACACAATGCAGGTATCCTGTGACGAAAATGCCGGATATACATCTAGATACTCATTGTCAGTCAGTCTCTGGAAATTATTGCCCTCTGAATCCATGATGCAGATTTCTTCATTTTCGTTATTTAGGCTATCGAATTTTCTTGAGAAGATGAAATGTTCTCCTTTATTACTCAGCCGGAAAAATGAAAAGGGGCTTGATGAACTTGTAATCAATTCAACTCCTTCTGTAGCGAGATTTAAAACATAAATTCCCCATCGTTCTTCGTGGGGTACTTCTTTTGGTGGATCATTCTCAGTGGGTGAATCGCAGGAAAAAATAAATATGGAAAGAAATATGAATATTAATAAATTGGGGATGCAGACTATTGTTTTGATGGGTTTAGTAGATTCCATGTGTGCCCACTCCATTTTTCGGCAAAGGTCCAGTTAATCTCTGATACTATTTGACCACCTTTTTCCTGATCGCATCCCGATTTCGATAAATAAATGATGCCAGCCCGTTGGGGCAGAGCCAATTGAGAAACACGAATACTTTGCCATGTCCGGTTATTACACGTTTCCGAAATCCACTTTTTGGCAGCGCCTTGATGATGTCGCCGGCTACCTTTTCCGGAGTTGCTGAAATGCCGCCATGAGAGGTGGCTTTTTTGTCTTTAGCCGTCACGGTTTCAATACGATTTCCTGCCTTATCCATGTGGCGGAGTTCCGTGCTGACAAATCCGGGTTCAGTGAATAAAAAGGAAATCCCCATTTCTTTCAGCTCATAGCGCACTGATTCGTAGAATCCCCGCATGGCAAATTTTGTGGAAACATAGGCCGACCGATCCATGATACCGAATTCACCAAGTATACTTCCTACGACGACCACCGTTCCCTTACTTTCTTTTAAATAGGGCAGGGCAGGATACAGGGTGTTGAGCATGCCTATAAAGTTGGTATTAAATATATTTTTATAATCGTCTGTTGTCAGGTTTTCAAATTTACCGGCGATTGTGTATCCGGCATTGGCCACGATCACATTGATCCGGCCCAGCTGCTTGACGGCTTGATCAATCTTCATCTTCATTCCGGCGGCATCCCGCACATCGCAGGAAACGGGGATGACCTGTCCGCCGAATTTCTCCTTGATTTCCGATTTGAGTTCCGTCAGCCTGTCCTCACGCCGTCCGAATAGCATGAGATCAAAACCCTTCTCCGCCATGGCCAATGCGAGCGCTCTGCCGATTCCGGATGAAGCTCCGGTGATCAAAGCCACTTTATTAATGGTTATATCAGTCATACTGCCTCTATGATTTGTCCACAAACTGTGAGTAGTATTCTTTCAGATCCGGGAACGCTGATTCGAAGGGAGTCAAAGTCAGACCTGGAAAGGTTTGCATCAATTTCCGATTTGAAAAGTAATTGTCCAGACCCACCAGCTTTAGACGGATGGAAGAGAGCGATGCTTTGGTTGTCTCAGGATCTGTACCAGTCAGTTTTTCCTTTAACCATATGGGGTAATAGAGCAGGTTAAAAGGGATGTTCCATCCGGGTGGATTAAATCCATATGCATAACAGAGGGTGTGGATAAGATCCCGATATCGTAAAGGCGCGCCGTCTGTGACATGATAAACAGGCAATGCATCAGGTTGTGCATCATCCAAAACAAAGTGGGATATGATCTTAGCCAGATCGTCAACCAGGATCATTGAAAGACGCGCCCTGCCTTTACTAATGAGAAAAGGATATTTTTGTGCGGCCCGTATCATGCGGGGAATCACATGGAGATCTCCCTTGCCGTACACAAATCGGTGGCGGAGTACAAATCCAGTAAAATCTCCGGCGTGATGATGGCTTAGCACAATCTTTTCCGCTTCGGCTTTAGAGCGTGAAAAATCGGTGTCCGGATTAACAGACGTGGTTTCATCCGCATTCCGGAGTTTTCGATGACCATAAACTCCTACCGTACTCAGATAGATGAAGCACTCAACTCCGGCCTCGACGGCCTGGCTGCAGAGACGCTGCGTTCCCTCCACATTGATTTTCTGAAATCCAGATCCATCCCGATCAATATTTTTACTGGCCAAATGGATTACTGTCTCGACACCCGATAACGCATTCTTCAAGACAGCCTCATTCGAGAGATCGCCAAATACTGCTTCTGTATCTGGAAACTCTTTTTCACTCCCCCGTTCAGATTCAAGAAGAAGGATTCGAAGTTTTAATTTTTTGTCCAACAGGTTTCGAACTACATGATGTCCGATGAATCCTGTCGCTCCTGTTACAAGAATCATGATTATGCCTGTTTATCCGGTTTTAAGGAGAGTATTGATTCCCGAAACATTTGTGTTAAAGATTCCGCATTCCCCTGCGGTTCAATGGGTGATCCCACAATCAGCCGCTTCTTCCCGCTCTGTCCGTTTGTCGTCCCATACAGATAACAGGGGATGACCTGCACTTTTTCAGCCAGTGCAACCTCTGCTGCCCATGTCTGGAATGGGCCCATCGCATCGGGATTGCGTCCCATTTCCGGATAGACCAGTATCACTTCCCCGGATCGGAGCAGCAGGCGGCAGTCCTTCAGAAATTGCTCGTGGCTTTCCACTTTCAGAATATTGGCAATTTGAAAGAGCTGACGTATCGGCCATTTTCGAAAATATTTCGGCTTGGCTCCGCAGATTGTGAATCGGGGCCTGACACTGGCGATGAGGTATATGGAGTCCACAAAGGCCGCATGATTGGCGATGAGAATGCAGGCCTGCCGCTTTTTCGGGAGATGCTCTCCACTGTGAATGCGGTATCCTTTAACCCAGAATATAAACCGGGTGATAAGCTTAAGAACCGCTCTGATCGACAAATAAAATGGATGGTTGATGTAATCCATTATGTGATATGTTTACTAATGAATTGGTACGAGTTGTTGTGAAGAAGCTGTCGGGGCAGATCCGGTTTTTTAATTTCTGACAAATAATGTATTAGCAGGTTTAAATTATACGGATACATGAAGGGGGATGAATCGTTACCCCAGAAGAGCTTCGACCAATCCACATTTATATCCTCCCGTACAATTCTTTTCAATGCCTGAAGGCCTGAACCGCTAACATCGCCCCACACATTTTCATGCTGATTCACCATTTCCACGGCTTCGCGGGTCCAGATCGATCCGCCCATGTGACAGAGAATAAATTGAATGCCCGGATATTTTCGGGCCAGAATATCGAAGAAAATGGGACGTCCGTATTTCGAATGCAGAAACACGCCGGCGCGGCGCTCTTCATCCTTATGCCTGGCCGTAATGAATCCTGTATGGATCATGGCGATCAATCCAAATGATTCCATGGTCTTGAAAAAGCGGTCCCAACGCTTGTCGTCCGGTTGATAACCCAGACAAGGGAGCAGCTTGATAAACCGCACCCCGCGTTCCCGATATTGCCTTAGCCGTTTCCGGGCCAGGGGATGTCGAGGATCCATGAAATGGGAAATAATAAATTGTTCCGGATGAGCCTTTTGAATCTCCAGTAATTGCCGGTTGCTCCAGATGGAAGTCACTTTGGTAGGTACAGATTGGAGCAGTGCTTTTTCCACACCAATCCCATGCATCATTTGGATCTGCGCATCGAACATGCCTTCCCGATTGGGAATGATCTGATGCATGTCAATCACAGATTCGACGGGCAGTTTGGGCGCATTCTTCAGAGCGAAATCCAGTGTGTTTACATTCGAATCATCTACCGGATATCCGCACACCGGACAGACTGCGAGAGACCCATCGAAGGAATTCCTGCAATAGATATATTGACAGGTTCTCATGAATTATTCGAGGCTCAGTGTGGTATTACGGGAGGATTTGCGGAAACGCTCAATGACTTTTTTGTTATACATCTGCCAGGTTCCGCTCATGTAGGCGACCTCATTGCCGTCTTGGATAAAATAACCGTCATGCTCCATCTGATTCAGTTTGCCTTTGCGGATAAGCTTGTTCCGAACTATGGATTTCAAAAAAAGAGGTTTGGATAATTCGGTGTACGAAAAAAAGCGAATGTTCATTTCATTCAGTATAAAGACCGTCTCAAAATCCACGTCATAGTAGAGATGGGCAATTGCGGTGCCGATCTGCCGACCGGTCTCAATCATCAACAGGCC
This sequence comes from Candidatus Zhuqueibacterota bacterium, assembly GCA_013202295.1. Taxonomy (GTDB): domain Bacteria; phylum Zhuqueibacterota; class QNDG01; order QNDG01; family JABMRT01; genus JABMRT01. Next base: position 3,345 of record JABMRT010000189.1, on the reverse strand, counting down.
GGGCACATGATCATAGTCATGTTCAAAGAAATAGGGATGTTTGCCATCCAGAATGACCTGACTGAGAAAATAATCAGCGTCACCCAGCTCAATGTTTTCTATACGAGATACAAAATTATTGATGTCCTTTGACTTGTGAATTAATTTTTTATCAACACGCGGCAGGTTGTCAGTATCAGAATTTTCTGACCATTCTGTCATCTTCTGTAAATAAAGCTGTTCTTGGGCCACTTTGCTCTCTCAATCGTTTTTATGAAATATATGATGAACGAGATTCCGTAATATCTTATAAAGATACTACTTCTTTCTCCCCTTTAATTATACAAGATAAAACGTCTGTAATCAAGTGTAAAAATTCGAATCGAAACCATAAATAAAAGCCTTATTTGCCATCCGTTCTGAATGGTGATGTGGGCAATCCCTCCTTTAAAGTGATGTGATTTTTGCCAGGATGTTAATGGTGTGAGGGCCGCCAGCTTTCATGGGAGGGAGCTTTACTTCCCATCTTCCCTCGTCGCCCTTGACTGCCTGATAAGTACCGTCCAAAAACGTAAGGGTAACCTGTTCATTGGCGGAAGCCCAGCCCCAGATTTTGAGTTCAGTCTCTCTTTGCAGAACCATTCCATCGCTGATCAGACGGGGCAGTTTGACATCTGCTCAAGCAGATTGAATAATCCACAGAATGAAGAGAAAAATTGGTATAGGTGCTTTTCGATACATATATGATCTCCTGAGAATATTAGAATATCAAGGTGTCAGTACTTGTCAGATTTGGAAAGGGAGGTACAGCAGTCGGGTAGGGCATGCCGCGTTGATAGGCAAAGATGGGTGTATTGGTTAAAGGGATTTGATTTAATGCATCTGTGTTAATCTGAATGCGGTCTTTATGTTTCTCTTTCAGCTGGAAAATATATTCATTTAAAATGCGTGGCCCTCTATAGCTTGGATCGTGCGCTTTTAATTCTTCCAGATTCATCTTTTCCAAATATGTGTTCAGTTGATATTTGGCCAAATAACTATCGGCCCACTGTTCACCTTTCCGATTCACATTCGCTATCTTGTCCAGATTTCGTTTATAAGCCTCCTGATTTAAAAAATGGTCAACAATCAGATCGACCACGGCTTTTTTATAATGGAAATGAAAGGATTCAGAATTGGCTATTTTGTGATCATATACCAGTGGATGCGACTTGATGGCATTTTTAAAATCCCCGACGGTCCAGAGCGCATTACCCACGGTAAAAAAGGGTTGTTCCAGGATTTCATCGAGCCGAGTGGGCGCATTCAAATGTGAGGGTCGCTCTTCATGCAATGATGGATTTCCCAGATCTTCAAGAGCGTTTGGATCTGGGTTATTCGTCTGGTACAATTTAACTATCCGGTCAAAACTTTCCTTGTAAAACCGGATATTTTTCCCCGACATCAGTTCAGCCTTGTATTGATTCCATGCCTCACGGGCTCTGATTCCCGTCATTTTTTTCTCAACCTGTTTTAGACGGATCGCCTGATCCTCTGGCCCGATCACCGGATGGATCTTTACATTAGTTACTTTCATCATGACGACCTGAGTATTTTCCAGATGAATCGGACCGATGACCTGTCCCTCTCCCAATGATTCTGAAAAGAGCGCTGTGTGAATCAGATCATGTTCGGGATCGCGATATTTTATCGTTTGAATTCCGGTTTCCCATTTCTGTTGAATTTCATTAAAAATCTCAGTGTGGGAACCTGGATCGGCTTCGAGCCTTGCTTCAATTTCATGAACGATTGATGGATTGTTAATCGTAAAGAAAGCGAGTTCGTAAACCCGCTTTGAGAGATCATATGTTTTGTTAAGTTCTTCAGAATTGAGTTGAATTGTGTTTAATGCGACCTCTTCATACAGTGCTTCTCTCATGTTCTGTTCACGAATCCCTTGAATACGCGCTTGAAAGACCGGATTCATCGCAAGTTCGCAGGTGTCGCCGGCTTCCATGGCCAGAAGTTTCTCTACTATCAGGTTGTTTAAAACGGCATTCCGTGTTTTAATATTTCCAGGACGGTTGGTGAGTTCAGCACGTCCCCTGAAATCTCTAATTGTGATGGTCTTCTTGTCAATAGTGGCAAGGATGGGATTATCAAGATCAGAAACAGGTTTCCTATTACAAGTGATCCCAAATAAAATGAAGGAGAGAATGAGCAGATGATGTGATATTTTTTTCATTTATAAAGATCTGCACCTTTGATATTATCTGGATTGACTGACATGACAAAAAATAATTTAAAATCCCAACGTCAGCGTAAACTTCTGAACATTCTTCAACAACCCAAAATTCTGAAAAGCATAATCGAGTTTCAGTTCAGTGAAACCCATGATCCGGTATTGAAGTCCGCCGCCGAATGACAGACCCACCTCAGAATCCCTGGCAAACAGCGACTTGTATCCGGCACGGAGGGCCACTATCCGGTTGAACACATACTCGGTTCCGATATTCATGTACTCCACATCATTGTTCGGGTGCAGTGCGTCCACTGCCACGATCAGATTCGAGTTGCCCGCGCCTTTGAGTACATCTATGCTGCATCCTACTCGGAACATCAGCGGGAGGTCAAATGCATCTGTATCCAGATGCGAGTTGATGTTCTCATTGTTTCCGGAGATCGAAGGATCCACATCACTTTGGATCAGCATGTCCCGGCCATTCATCTGCATTTTGGTGCCGTAATTGGTAATGGACATGCCGATCATGAGTCCATTAAACTGGGTCTCAAACAGTGTTCCAATATCAAACGCAATGCCATTGGCAGATGAGTGATAGATCTTCTCATGGATGAATTTGGCGTTGCCTCCGATGCTGAACCGGTCGGTTAGGTTTCTTGCATAGGACAGGGCAAAGCTGTAACTGCCTGCACTGAAATACTCACCCGTTCCCATAGGCTGATCGATTGTGGTACGCTCCATGTCACTCATGGTCAAAAAAATAGCGGATACACCCAAAGTGCCCAGACCTTTCAGCGGGATAGTCACAGCTGCAAAGTCAAAGGAGATGTCAAGCAGCCAGGATGTATGGCTGAACATAGTCTGGGCCGAGTTGATTTTCGCTAGTCCTGCGGGATTCCAGTAAATGCCTGTCGGATCATCTGACAATGTCACATATGCTGAGCCCATGCCTACGGCGCGGGCTCCCACATCAATATTCAGAAATCCTGCTGCGGTTGTTCCCACTTTTGTGACGTTCTGCGAGTAGAGCGGCAGACTCAGTAGCATGATCAAAAAGAGGATACATGTCTTTTTCATTTCATGGCTCCTTAAATTAGACGGACAAGCAGATCCCACGTCGCTTCCCAATAGTTTTTTATTAACTC
>JABMRT010000188.1 GCA_013202295.1 Candidatus Zhuqueibacterota bacterium | reverse complement strand
CCACTTCTTTAGTGGATTCTTCATTATTTATAATGATGAAGTAAGTTCAGAATTACGGTCCTTAGCTTGGTAAATTAGTACTTCTTTATAGGAATCAAGCAATTCTTGGATGGCATAAAGCAAAGATCATTTGACTTTTTGAAACGGATCGGGATAGTCCAATGGACTCTATCCGTGAACTGTGCCATACATGTTTCGGCTCAGGCGTTTAAAGCCTTGATAAAAACTCTGCGCTGTCCTTGAACGTTTCGGGTGCCATTTCAACATAGAAGTTCTTTACGCCACCCATCTTGGCGGCTTCAAAAAAATCCTTCCAATCAACGACACCCTGTCCGATGGGAACCTGCGAATCTTTTTCTTTGGACCAATCCGAAAGGTGAGCAGAAATGAAACGACCTGGATGCTTTCGGAAATAATCTGCGGCTTTGTAGCCAATATTAACCACAGCAACTTGAAACTGCATTTTCACTAAATCGGGATCAAATTCCTCTAACAATGCATCGTAGATCAACTGATCACCCCTCTTTTCGAATTCCATATGATGATTGTGGAATCCCATTTGTAAGCCTGCTTCTTTGGTTTTTTCAGCAATGGTGTTCAGTTCGACAGCCGATTTTCGGTAATTGGCAACTGTTTGTTCCTCTTTGGCCAACCAGAAACTCGAGAGTATCATCTGTTTCATTCCCATTTGATGCGCCCATTCAATCCGATTGTCGAGACTATCCCGTAATTCGCCCAAATTAAAGTGAGAGCTCGTACATCTAAGCCCGTTATCTTCAATGATCTTGCGCAATTCAGTTCCACTGTACTTATTCAGTGGCTCAAAACCGGCATCGGAATACCCCAGTGGAGAACACATTTCTATTTCTTTGTAACCCAGGCCGGCCATCATTTTACACGTGCCGGCGACATCCCGGTTCAGTTCTTCCCTGATTGTCCAAGCCTGAAATCCAAAGGATTTTAACGTTTTCCCACCCGCGCAGTTCATAGCAAATGTAACTGGACTTAACAATGCAACTGAACCCAATGCATAACTACCTTTTTTAATAAAGTTCCTTCTTGTTGCTTTCATTGGCCGCTCTCTTATTTTTGGTGTGAATACGTAAGGACATCTGCTCAAGTGGATATCCTCAAAGTCATAGAGAATCAATCCTTCTTAAGTAAAACCCCGCTCAAGGCGTCCAATTCAATATTTAAGACATTTTCTTTGACTTTCAATTTCTCACCGGTAAGCAGATCCTGATATTTCCCTCCTCCAATGGCGGAAATATCAACCGTCACTTCCTTAGCGGACTCTTCATTATTTAATATGATGAGAAAAGTTCCTTTTTTATCTTCACGGACATACCCGTAAGTCTTCCCATCCATGAGGATGCTTTCGAATGAGCCGGTTCGTAAAGCACTGTATTCATGCCTTAATTCGGTTAACTTCTGATAATAATCATGAATAGCTTTGCGTTCCGGATCTTTCTTCCAATCCCAGGGGAACGTCCGCCGATTATCAGGATCTCTTCCACCTTCCAGTCCGACTTCATCTCCGTAATAAATCTGAGGAATACCCACATAGGTCATCTGAAATAAAGCAGAGAGCTTAAGGCGACGGACATCGCCTTTTGCGAGATTGATGAATCGTTCGGTATCATGACTGCCCACCAAATTCATCATGGTTTGTGTGGCCTGAATAGGATAAAGCTGACGCCCAGGAAACAGAGTCTGGTCAAACCAGTTCGCATCTTCCTCACCCCTGCCGAAAAATTTCAATACAGGTTCACGGAAATACTTATAGTTCATGGTAGTGTGAAAACAGTCCGGACCGAGCCATGGCATGGCATTTCCCCAGATCTCGCCGATAAGGAGGGCATCCGGTTTTAGGGAATCCACAACTGTGCGGAATTCTTCCCAGAACCAGAACGGAACTTCATTGGCGACATCGAGACGGAATCCATCGATATCCAGATCGCCGATCCAGTAGCGCGCCACATCAAGCACATGATCCACAACTTTCATATTGGGGCGCGCCTCCCGGATATTTCTTAAATCATTCTCCTGATCATTCACTCGGGATAAATCAAAGTTTAAATTTGGATGCAGCGGAAAGCCCCACCAGCAATCATAATAATCACAGGGAGTGGGACAGCCCTCCTGCGGCAATGGCCATTCGCGCCATTCAAACCAGTCCCAGTACTCAGATTCTGGACCATTCTCCTTGGTGTCCACAAACGCGAAATGCCTGTCGCCGGTGTGATTGAAGGCCATGTCCACGATGATTCGGATGCCCGCATCATGTGCAGTTTTCACGAATTGTTTGAATGTGGATTCATCCGCGAAGTGCGGATCAATTTGCAGGTAATCAATCGGATCATACTTGTGATTGGATTGGCCTGCATTCAATGGATTGAAATAGATAATCGTAACACCGAGCTCCTTCAGGTAACGAAGTTTATGGAAAATACCCGCGATATCCCCACCGTAAAATGAATAGTAATCAGGCTTGCCATCTGTACGAAATGGACTGTGTGTGAGTCCGGAAATATCATTCCAGTCTTCAACCAGGTGAAAATATTCATCATTGGTCTTACCCGATTCGGGAAGGATTGCCAGCCCTTGATAATAGGGTTCGCTGAAATCCGGATCATTTGATTTGTCGCCGTTTCGAAAACGCTCCGGAAAAATCTGATAGAAGACTCCATCCTTCGCCCAGGAAGGCGTGGGAAAAGGCGGCAGAATATCCATGGACCAATAAAACATATCATCCAGATCAGGCATGGTTTCAACGATGCCTGAGGGACAAACAAAAATGACCTTTTCACCATCCACGATTTCATATGCGAACCAGAGATTCGCCTCCTCCGCTTTAACCTTGATCCGGGTTTGATAATAATCGGTAAGCGGATCAGAGCCCATGAGAGTAAGAGGATACGCATCCGGTTCATCTATTTCACCAATGACAAGCAGATTGACGGATTCTACATCGCCGCGCTGTGTTCGCATCTTGAACTCGACCCATTCTTTTTCAAGAGGATTGACCATGCTGTAATCGAGCGTTACAGGGATTGTCTGAATGTGAATTTGACTATCTCCTCGAGCAAACTGGACATCGGGGGCATTCTCGGATACATTTAGGATTCCGTTTAATCCGCCTTGGCCATCGGGCTCGGTCTCCTTCACATTGGGATCGGTAAGCCAGCTTCCATCTACGACGAATTTATACAGGTACCGGTCAGGTGTTAAAAGGAGCGTGGTCTCCCAAACACCGTCTCCATCCAAATCCTGCATAGGATTTTTTGAATCGTTCCAATCATTGAACGTACCCGCAAGTGTGACAGTATTTACTCCCCCAATCACCGGCTGAAATTGAAATCGTACGGATTTAATGGGATTGTTCCCTTCCGCTTGCGCGAAAAGATTTGCACCAATAGAACAGAATAGAATAATACGGAGAAAAAAAGCAGGGCGGACCATGGATTGTTCCCCTCAATTAAAGAGTGGATTAGTAAGAAGTCGTTTGGAGAATAATGATTTTCAAAATGAATGTCAAGCAAGAATCTTTTAATTGATTGACATTCTATTAATTTAATGAAAGCCTATGATGAAGAATTTCGCTTGTTTGTGTAGAAGGAGGATATGTCTCAAATGATTGGAGCAATTATTTGACTCTATATCGAATTGGGTGGGAAGATAAAATTAATGCTGACTTGCCACAGATCGACACAGATGAAACACGAATATTATGAAGTTTAAACATGATAAAATAACAGAGTCTATAATAGACTCTGCTTTAAAGGTTTGCAACTGAAATGAAAGTTGGATTACTCATAAATTTTGGAAGGGAAAAACTTGAGTTCGAACGTTTTGTTTATTAAGTCGGTGCTGATCAGTGAAAATCAGTGGCTAAATCATTTTATTTTAATCTTGTACCCACAAAATGACATAGAACCAATTATATTTTATATCAATACGGGGAGTACTCTTTTTCTTCAATTAAGTCTGATCCAAATGCTTCATTAATTTCTCTTTTGATGGCCGCACGTTTATCATTATTCAAATAGACACTTCTTGCAAGTTGAATAAAATCATCATCAAATTCCTGCTTGGCCTCTTTTATGCGGATAGCGTCCTCAATCTCCCAGAGTTTGGTATTGATGTAAAATAACTGTTTAAAATAGTCGGATTCTCGTAAAATACCCACATTTCTTATAACAGGCTCAAGTAGATCATACTCTTTTTGTACATTGCTTTTTCTGATTTCATCCTGCATTTTGACCATTTTTACCGCAAGGATTGTGACTTTATCGACACATTCACCTAGTGAAACATCAACTTTCATAAAAATAACTTTCCTTCATGAGTTTAAGTGCTTATATTCAAAATGTTACTGGTGTTCATTTAATAATTTACACTATACACCATTGATAATTCAAATATAGCAATTATCAGAAAGAGAACCAAATATTTTAGTTTAGGATAGCGAACTGAAATTAAATATATTTTATTCAAAGTGAGTAGTTCATTAAACAAGGAGAGTAAAAATGAAGGTGAAACTTGTTGGCTCATTTGTTCTTTTAATATCCGCAATCTTAACGATGATCCCTCGTGCTGCAGCTACCCATGAATGTGTTCTTGGGTATAAAGCATTTTGCACCTATGCACCATTCACGACTTTAATTTTAATTCTGCCAATTTTTAGTATCTGGTATGATGAAGGTCGAAAAATATAGTAATCTGCATTAATCTATAGATAATTGGAATGAAATTAATATCTCCTTCCCCTTTTTGTTAATTAGGGTCTAATTCAAATAGTTTTTCGGTAGACCCTATTTAGCATTTTTTAGGCACAATTTAACATGAATGAAACACGGACTCTAATATTGAAATTCCTTTTCTCTATGTATACTATTTTAAAAGAATACATTTTCTCGTTTGAATAAAATCACCGGCCATCAACTTTATCAAATAAATCCCTGCAGAATTATTTGATGCATCCCAGGTTACGGAATGATAACCAGCCTTCTTTCTGCCGCTATAAATTTCGGCAACAAGCTGACTATTTAGATTAAAAATGTTTATTTTAACCTCTGAAGTATTTGGCACCTCAAAAGAGATAGTTGTTTCCGGATTAAAAGGATTAGGATAGTTTTGATTAAGGCAGAAGCTTTTGGGAATTATCCTCTCTAAATTATTAACAAATGTAGTAATAAGCGTGACATGCACTAATAAAGTATCTGTCAGTTCACCGTCGGATGCTATAACAACAAATGAAGTGTCATTAGCATCATCCGGAGTAATTCCTGAAATAATAGAATCAGCAGGTGTGAGCCAAGATGGGTAATTTTTAAATTGATATGAAACGGCGTTTCCATCAGGATCGGCTGCTCTCGCTGTATAGGATAGCTCAGTGTGTTCAATAACGCTGACAGAATCAAGAGAAAATAAGTTAGGCGGGTTATTATTGATGATTATTGTGTAGGAAGCAGTATCCGAATTTGGAGGATTGCCATCATCCATGACGCTAAGGGAAAAATTGAATATCCCAGAAGCAATAGGAATTCCGTTAATTTCCCCAGTGCCTGTATCTAAAGATAAGCCATTCGGTAAATCTCCTTCATTAATTTTCCAGGTCAATGGGGGCACACCTTCTTCAACTACGACTGTGTCTTGATATAAATTTCGATATGTACCTGATTTCAATACACTCGTAATAATCGTAGGAGGAAATACTGCATTGGCGCTAAAAATGATGGTATCACCCAGCATCGGTGCCGTTGTAGAAACCACATATGTGCCTGCTTTATCACCCAGCGTCAAAATGGTGGATGCCTTTCCCATAATATCCGTTGTGTCGCTGGTAACACTCACTGAGTGCCCAACAGATCCTTCAGGAATGGAAGATATGCTGAAATGAACTGGCACACCATTACCCCAGGCATATGAAAAGTTTGCTGCTGAGACCTCTACTGTGACCTCTAATGGATTCGCTAATGTCGAGCCGACTATACCTGTTTGGTCATATCCTGAAGCAATTTCTAATTTAGCAAGTAGTTCATCTATTAACTCTTGAATGTCCGGATTGGGATGCGTAGGTGGCATTTCCACAAAGCGTGTCATTAAAAACAAAGCAGCCGTACCAGCCGCACTATTCCTAATCGTATAGCTATTATTAACTCCGTATTTATAAACCCACATATCATAGATACAGGCTCGACCATAACCACCTTCCGCAGAGAATCGAGTATCTTTATTACTTTGCTGCAAATCATGGTGCGGATCATCGACGTCACAATGTCGCGTTTCATGGACGAATAATTGGGTGCCATGTATATAAGGCCAAACACTAAAATTTGGAAAGGGTGTGAATGGATCAGATGAAGTGCGTACATCCCAAAAAGTATTACCCGCATTTAAATACATCCACTCACCACCCGCAAGATTATTCCCGGTACGCAAACTTAACTCAATACCGCCGTTTCTATAATGACTGAGCATATATTCATACAAATCATTGTCTGCGAATGGTAATGGTTTGGAAAATATTTGTTCTCTGATCACGCGAAGTTTATTGATTAACGGAAAAATGGATGGCTCTGTTGAATTCGGATCAAATAAATAAGGATCATAGAGGCTCCACTTTGCATACTCTTCATCGCCATCTTCCAGCACAATATTAAAATCATCAATAATGCCTTGATATTCAGAATCCGATGGACAGGATACATATAAGGAATCTAAATCAATAACTTGTGAATAACATAGCGCTGGAAAAATAGTAATTACTATATTTTTTACAAAAAATTTAATAGACATGGCTTTTTCCTCTCCTATCTTTCTTTACCTTTCTCTGAATCGATCTTTTCAATCACCTGTCCGATCAAATTCTCAGGTGGATAACCCTAATTAACTACTGAAATGCCTTCACGCCCGGAGAAATCGATATTTACTAAATGGACAGCACCACTTAGAACAAGCCAACTCGACAACAATACAAAATGTAATTGTTTCATAAATCCCTCCACAACATTTATTATATAACGTGAGTTCACCTAATTCATTTATATTTGTATTTACCATCAAAGTTAATTGCGCTATTCACCAATGTCAAGCAAAACCGTTGGATAAATTTTCCAGAAAATAAAACTTAATATTTTTCCTGAAATCTCGTATTATAGAATGAACATTGAACGTAAAAATCAGGCAGCGGTTGAATGGAACTTCATCAGGTCATACAAAAATATCAAAGGCCCATGGTGGCAATAGCTTGTCGCATGCTCGGCAATCTCGAAGAAGCCAAAGATGCAGTTCAGGAAGCATTCATCCGATTTTGGAAAAGTGACACACAAATCAAGGGAGATCCCTTCAGCCTGCTTTGCCGCATATTAATAAACCATTGTATTGACAAGCTGCGTAAACAAACATTTCGGAGATTCTTTTCAATCACTGAAATTAAGGATCTCGACATCATGAAATCAAATGAGAATCCTCATAAATCATTGGAAAACAAGCAACTCGTGGATCATGTAGAAAAATTAACAACTCGCCTGAAACCCGTTCAAAAAGCTGTTTTCATCCTTCGTGATATGCAAGGTTATTCTATCCAGGAAATATCGGATCTGACAGGATTTCCGGAAAACAATATTAGGGTCAATTTACATCTGGCCAGAAAAAATATGCGAAAATGGCTGCAACCGATTTTAAAGGAAGATTAGAGGGTATCATGAGGCATCATAACATACGAAAACATTTGTCCGCCTATGCACATCAGGAATGCAGCAAAGATGAACACAATATAATCGAAAACCATATTAAAACATGCATAAAATGTGCTTTAACTGTGAATGAATATCAACAGGTCGCAAATTTCTCAAAGCAAATTCCAGAACGTTCTATTCCTTCGGAATTCATTGACCAATTGAAACGTGACACCTTAAAAAACATTGAAATCAGCAAGCAAAAACACTATCCGCCCTTCAGGAGACTCGCCTTTGCAGGTATTTTTCTCCTTCTCATAGGCACTGTTACCCTGCATATTGTGAATCCGAAAACACCTGTCGAATACATATCTAGTAGTGACACTTTGAAACTGGATGAGATGGAGCATCTCGCAAGTATTTTATGTAACAAGGAAAACCTAATTGCCATAATTGATCAACCCATCCCGATTCATTCGCTTATCGTCACACTCAAACAAATGAAGAAATTGAATCAACGGCACGGTCAGGTCAATAACATGTTTGAAAGAATCATGCATCAGATCAATGGGAATGTTCTTCAAGAGTTTCCCACACCATTAAGTTCATGTAAAATAGGAGGGAAATTTGATGAAAGCGGACTCACTCAGATGATCACATGTCTACGGTCATATCAACGATATAACGACACAATTACGTTTCGTTATATCGCGTCTTATTACCAGAAAATTCGTTCATAAGGAGAATTCTCATGAAAACATTTAAATGGATATTTTGTCTGCTCATTCCACTTTGCTTTACAGGATGTTTGACTGTGGACACCATCAAGACAACAATCGACATCCAGGATGAAGATAAGCCTGCGGTCCTGACCATTCGCTATGAGGGCCTTTCATCTGCGGAAGGACTTCTTAAGGATGTCAAGAAGGATTTTAATTACTTGATTGAAGAATGGCAGGGTGATGAATATTTGCTTGAACGCGCTGATGAAGGTATTCTGGTGCGGGATCGACAATTACTCATTGAGGATAACAAGATCAATTCAGTGATGATCGGTCTCGTTCAAGACCTGGATGATCTTTATGATATCTGGGAGCAAAATGGAGAACGCATTCTCATGGTCGAATTTGATGATGATGATTTCGAACTGACCGAAACCAACGGATATTTGCTAAAGACAGAAAAAAATCGTCTTATTGTCTGGCCATCCCATATTAAACAAATGCAGTGGACAATGAAACGTGTTTTCGAATCAGAGTCCATCGATAAAAATCGGCCTATGATGCTAAAAATGTTTAAGGAGTATTTGAAAAAGAATCCGAAATAGGTGCATAAAAAAAGGGCCGGAGTTTTCTCCGGTCCATTAAATATTATCAAACTTTATTCTACTCACTCGCTTTCAAGTACCTCTCTTACCTTCTGTGTGAGATCATTCAATGAAAATGGTTTTTGGATGAAATTAATTCCCTCCTCCAATACACCATGATGTGAGATGATATTATCATTATAGCCAGACATGAATAAAACTTTAATATCAGAATGGCTTTTCTTAATATTCTGGACAATCTCCGGTCCATTCATCTTTGGCATTATCACATCAGACAGCACCATATGAATCACGCCAGAATGATCCTTGCAGACAATCATGGCGCTATCATAATCAGAAGCTTCGAGCACATCATATCCAAATCGCTTCAAGGCGCGACACACAAACTGCCGCACATGATCGTCATCCTCTAGGACGAGAATTGTTTCATCACCTTCTTGCTTCAAGACAGACTCCTTTTGGATTTTTATAGAAGTTAAACTGCCTTCTGCATGCGGAAAGTAAATATGAAATGAAGTTCCCATGCCCGGCTCACTTAAAACTTGAATATGACCATGGCTCTGCTTAATGATGCCATATACCATCGGTAGTCCTAAACCTGTGCCTTTACTTTTATCTTTAGTTGTAAAAAAAGGTTCGAAAATATGGCTGCGCGTTTCCTCATCCAACCCACACCCGTATCACTCACCACAAGCAATGTAAAACTACCAGGCTTTGTATCGAGGCGATCTTTTAGGATTGTTTCATCCAGAATTTCGTTACGTGTTTCAAGTTTGAGCTTTCCCCCTTTGGGCATTGCATCCCTAGCATTTACGGTCAGATTCATAATTACCTGTTCGATCTGTCCAGGATCCACTTGAATCAATCCCAATGCAGAATCGAGTTTTGTCTCAAGTACGATGTCTTCATTTATAAGACGGGCTAGCATCTTTTTTATATTGAGGATGAGATCGTTCAGGTTAATGATTTCCGGATGAAGCTGTTGCTTGCGACTGAAGGCAAGCAGCTGGCGGGTCAACTGCTCCGCCTTTTCCCCTGCCTTGTCAATAAGTTCAAGCTCATTCGTCAGAGGATGTTCCTTGCCGATTTCCGCGAGAACAAGCGCAGTATGACCCCGAAGCACGGTCAACAGATTGTTAAAATCATGCGCAATACCACCGGCAAGGCGGCCGATTGCCTCCATTTTTTGAGACTGAAGCAATTGCTCTTCGAGCTGTTTTACACGCGTTACATCGATCAACACAGAACGTATGACCGGCTGCTGACGCTTACTATCAATCACCCTTTTTGTCAGAAGTGTAAAATAAATTTTCTCTCCACTTTTCTTGAGATATTTTCTTTCAAAACTTGGTGTTTCTTGATTTTTTATTACATTATTTTTAAAATTGGCTTTTGCCTCTTTCTTTTCTTCCGGTGCGATATAATCGAAAATGAAGCGGCCTAACATTTCCTCCGGTGAATATCCAAGTAAATCTGCCTCTGTTTGATTCATGCGTAGAATTCGACCTTCCAGATCCACTTCGTGATATCCCACAGGTGCATCATCATACTAGCGTTGATATTCTCCGCGCGATTGGGCCAGTTCTTTGGTACGCTTATCTACTTCTTCTGTCAACTCTATCGCACGATGTTCATGCTGCCTTACACGATACCTGTGCCCTCCATAAATCGCAACACCTGTAAGGAGAAGCAGTATAAACTGAAACCAGAAGGTTTGCCAAAAAGGGGGTACAATGACAAATGATATTTGAGCGCCCTCTTCATTCCATACACCATACGCACTGCTACCCTGTACACGGAAAGTATATGTTCCCGGATTTAGATTCGTATAACTGGCAAACCGTCTCTCGCCCGCCTGAATCCACTCACGGTCAAACCCTTCCATCTTGTAAAGATATTGATTCTTCTGGGGACTGGTGAAATCCAAAGCCACGAATTCAAAGGCGAGCGAGCGATCCCGATGCCCCAGGTGAATTGGATCATCGCTCCCTTGCAGGATATGCACGGGGAGGGATTCATTAAACACCCGAAAATCAGTAATTACAATTGGAGGAATAAAATCCTGGGAATGAATTTGCTCAGGTCGAAAGCCTATTAAACCGGATTTGCCACCGAAGAAGAGTTCACCATCACGGATTCTCCACGCTGATCCGGCATTGAAATCAACCACATGAAGTCCATCATTTTCATCAAATTCAACAAATGTTTCTGAAACGGGATCAAAGCGCAAGAGACCACTCGATGTACTGAGCCAGAGTAATCCGGATTGATCTTCAAGAATACTGTAAATGATCGTGCTGGGGGAAAGATCCAGAGCTGTGTAAGTAATGAACAAACCTGTTTCACGGTTCATCAGATTCAGACCGTCTTCGGTTGCGATCCAGAATCGATACAGACTATCTTCAAATAGCGCTGTGATGCGCTGGCCAACCAGCGTTGTCGGGTCATCGGGATGGTAAAGGTAATTTTTAAATTCTTTGGTATCTTTGTTAAAACTGCTTATTCCCTGATCCGTCCCCATCCACAGCAAACCGGTATGATCTTCGAGCAATGTATTGATCCAGTTTCCCGCAATACGATTGGTATCATTATAATCCGTGGTATAATGGATGAATCGGTTTGTGGGTTGATCGTATTGGTTCAGCCCTCCACCGTCCGTACCAATCCACAGCACGCCTTCACCATCTACAAGAACCACATTGATGTCATTTGAGCTGAGACTGTGAGAATCTCCAGGATCGTGTTGATAATGACGAAACCTGCCATCACGCGGATTGTATCGACTTAATCCCGACCGGTTGCCCTTGATTGAACCAACCCATAAAAATCCATTCTCATCTTCATTTATGGTTTGGATGAAGTTACCAATTGGAGCCAGACTGGATCGCGATTCACTATAATAGTGGCGAATCAGATTTTGCTTTCTGTCCCACTGAAAAAGCCCGCCGTATGTCCCTATCCAAAACGAATCATCACGACTCTGAAATAAAGAAATCACATTGTAATCCACAAATCCGGCACCATCGTGAATCGCGAATGAGGGGTAATATTTAAATACCTGTTTGGCCGGTACATATTTATTGATACCCCAATGGAACGTACCGAACCAAAGAATGCCGGATCGGCTCTCATAGACTGCGGAGATATAGTTATTACTCACACTATAGGGATCATCCGGTTCATAAAGGTATCGGTTCCACTGACCGGTTTGGGGATCATACTTGTTCAGACCCCATTCTGTGCCTATCCACAGATCACCGGATTGATCTTTTAATATTGCTGAAATAACATCCCTGCTGATGGTATTGGGATTGTCAGGGTGATGCATGAAGCGTGATATGGCTCCTGATTCCAGATCGAGCGTACAGAGTCCCTCGAGTGTTCCGATCCATATCCTGCCCATTTCATCGTATAGAAGCTTACGCACCTGGTTGTTACAAATCGATTGGGCGGATCTGGGATTGTGTTGAATTAAGGAGGATTCTCTGGATTCTGGATTATAAAATCTCAGTCCGGCATCAGTGGCAATGACCAGTCGTCCATCCGGAATGGTGATTACATCCCAGATTCGATTCTGATCAGCGCTGTCAACATCGGATTTCGCGAAATAATGACGGGTAACCTTCTGTGTTGCGGGATCATATTCGTTCAATCCCCAGGAGGTCCCGATCCAGAGCAATTCATTCTTGTCTTGAATAACAACCTGAATATGATTGTTGCTGAGTGTGTTTGTATCGGTTGGAGAATGAAAATAACGTTTAAAGGTCCGGGTGTGCGGATCAAGACGGTTCAATCCATTGCCTGAACCGACCCACAACGTGCCGTCATGATCTTCAAATATTGTATTGATCAGATTGTCGGATAAAGAAGTTGGATCGTCCTTGATCTTTTTATAATGGATAAATTCATATCCATCATATCGATTCAGTCCATTCCGTGTCCCTATCCACATAAAGCCCTGTTTGTCCTGACACAAGCTCATGACCTGGCTCTGGGACAGGCCCTGCTCCACTGAAAGGCGTTCAAACATGACGTGCTGGTTTTGCGCCTGCAGCATCAGAGGTAAAAACAAAAGCCAAATGGATAAAAATCGGTTCTTTGGAGAAAAGTTCATTGGACTAAATCACAGCCTTATAATATTACGTGTTGAGTTTCAAAGTAAAAATAGCTGGATATACCCAAAATGTCAATCAATTTTTTAATAACTAAATTTAACTTTTTTATTATTGGAAAGTTCACAGAAATAAAATTGGACAAAAAAAACTGGGTTGTCTAATATGTATCCATAGACAACCCAGTTTAATCCATATTAACTCTCTTTAAACTCGGCCACAAGTGATTGAAGCGATGCTTTCGCATCCCCGAATAACATACGCGTATTTTCTTTGAAAAAAAGTGGATTCTGAATTCCTGCGAATCCAACATTCAGGGAACGTTTCATTACGATGCAGGTTCTGGCATAATCGACATTGATAATCGGCATGCCGTAAATGGGACTGCTTTCATTTTCACGGGCATCGGGATTCACCACATCATTGGCCCCGATCACAAGACAGACATCCACGGTGGTCATGATAGGATTCACGGAATCCATTTCGGCCAATTGGTCATACGGCACATTTGCTTCAGCCAAAAGAACATTCATGTGTCCCGGCATACGGCCCGCAACGGGGTGGACAACATACCGTACTTCAGCGCCATTTTTCTCAAGCAGTTCACCCAGTTCACGAACCGCATGCTGCGCCTGCGCGACAGCCATGCCGTATCCGGGCACGATCGCTACAGAAGCGGCGGCCTCAAGAATATAATAGGCGTCTTCCGGTGAAACCGATTTGGCCTCGCCCTGCGGTCCTCCACTAACGGCACTGGAGGTTGTGACTGCCCCGAATCCACTAAAGAGTACATTCGCGAGCGACCGGTTCATGGCCTTGCACATGATGTTTGTTAGGATAATTCCGCTCGCGCCCACCAATGCACCAGATACGATCAAAACGTTATTGAGGATGATAAATCCGGCGGCGCACGCGGCCAGACCGGAATAACTGTTCAGGAGGGAGATCACAACCGGCATGTCACCCCCGCCAATCGGGATCACACCCAACACACCGAGAAGCAGGGAAAGCACCATCACGCCCATGAAAAGAAGATATCCATTCGCTCCAGTGGGATCCATTGCCCAGAGCGTGCCGGCCGCAAGCAAGCCGAGAATAAGTAAGCTATTGACAATTTGCTGTCCTTTATAGAGGATGGGTTTTCCATCCATAATTTCAGCCAGCTTGGCAAAAGCAATCATGCTGCCTGAAAAAGCAACACCACCAATAAGCACCGCGAAAAAAACCGCAATGGCAGTGAACAACGGGAGTCCGGGATTGGAGTTAAATTCGGCCCATCCGACAAGCAGACTCGCGATACCGCCAAATCCATTAAACAATGCGACCATTTCCGGCATGGAGGTCATCTTCACGATCCTCGCGGAAACGACTCCGATCAACGACCCGATGATCAATCCCACCATAATCCATTGATAAGACATGCCGCCGGATAACAAAGTGATCAACACTGCAATCAGCATACCGATTGCAGAAACCATATTGCCCCGCCGGGCCGTATCCGCTTTGCTGAGCATCTTGATGCCGAGGATAAAGAGGATGGAAGCTGCGATATATCCGAAATCAATCAGTACGGACATCTGACTCATTTCTGGCCTCCTTCCTTCTTCTTGAACATGCCGAGCATCCGATTGGTGACCAGATAACCACCAACCACATTAATCGTGGCAAAGATGACCGCAAGCACGCCGAGAATGATGCCAACCGGTTCAGAACTGTGACCAGTCGCAATCAGTGCGCCCACAATCGTTATACCTGAAATGGCATTGCTGCCCGACATGAGAGGCGTATGAAGCTGTGAAGGGACTTTCGAGATCAGCTCAATGCCCAGAAATATCGAAAGAATAAACACAAAGAATAAAAGTCCTGCTGACATGACTGCTCCTTATTTCTTATAATGTTCAAGAATCATCGGATGAATGATCTTCTTCTCATGTGTAATCAAGCATCCCTGGATGATCTCGTCTTCAAGATCGAGGTTGAATTTTTTCTCCTCCGCTTTCCAAAATTCGAGGATCAGATTGGTCAAATTGGAGGAGTACATCTGACTGGCATGAACCGGAACGCGGCCGGGCAGATTGGTCAATCCCATAATTCGGACACCATTGATTTCAACCACTTCACCCGGTTTGGATCCTTCCACATTGCCGCCGGATTCCACAGCCATATCCACGATGACGGCGCCGGGCATCATATTCTGAATCATATCCCTGGTGATAATTCGTGGAGCGGGACGGCCGAAAAGCTGAGCTGTCGTAATTACGATATCGGAATGAGAACAGACCTTGGCCATGGCTTCACGTTGTTTGGCAAGTTGTTCATCCGTCAGAGCTTTAGCATATCCATCTTTGGTTTGACCGGTTTCACCCAGATCCACCTCAATGAATTTTGCCCCGAGAGACTGCACTTCCTCTTTTACGACAGCACGGGTGTCGAATGCTTCCACACGCGCTCCCAGTCGTTTGGCAGTGGCAATGGCCTGCAATCCTGCCACACCCGCTCCAATGATAAACACCCTGGAGGGTTTTAGTGTACCTGCCGGTGTCATCATCATGGGAAGAATCTGATCCAGCTGCTCAGCAGCAACAATCACGGCCACATATCCGGCCAAGCTTGCTTGTGAACTGAGTACATCCATTTTCTGTGCTCTTGTGGATCGAGGAACCATTTCCATACATATGGTGCTCACACCCTGATCCGAAAAACTTTGGACCAGAGCTTTTTCATTGAACGGATCAAGCATGCCCGCGTAAATCGCACCTGCTTTCATCTGTTTTATATCGTCAGAACCGGGTTTGCACAGACCGAGAACCATGTCCCCTTCCGCGATAAGTTTTTGTCGATCCGTTATGATCTCGGCGCCCGCTTCCTGGTAGGCGTCGTCCGGGTAACGTGCGCTCTCCCCTAACCCGGACTCAACCGTCACGGACAACCCGGCCTTAACCAATCGGCCGGCATGCTCAGGGATCAGAGTCACACGCATGTCTTCATCATGAATCACCTTGGGTACAGCAATCTTCATAGAATGTTCTCCTGTTTATCCTTAATACTCATTACGGGTATTTTTCACTATTTTGAAGGATGGTTTCCCCGTTAACCGTTTCACGTTCCCTAATTTCCAGTTTCCCGTTTATCCGCCGAAGCTGTTCTTTAGCGAAGGTGGACCTTATTCCACTTTAAACAAACCAGTTGATTCCTTTAACTCCTTCACCTGCTCGTCCACACGGTTGATTTTATCAATTGAATTTGAGATATGTCTCGCAAGATTCGAAGTTGCCTCATGAATCGAATCAATGTTATCATTCAAATCCTGCACACAGTCAATCTGTCGCTGTGCCTCATCGCGCATACGTTCCGCTGACCGATCCGTAAGTGCCACGCCATCCTGAATTTGGCGGAATCGTTTCACCAGATCATCAAACGATGCCATCTCACCCGCAAGTGTTTCCTTGATCTGATCCATATCCTTAAGAAACTCTGCAAATTCGGATTCAAATCCACTGAGCAACTCTGCGGTTCGGTGATTGGCCTCAGCCGTATTCTGGCTCATCTGTTGAATCTCTTCGGCTACCACGGAAAATCCCTTGCCGAAATCACCTGCCTTGACCGCCTCAATCGAAGCATTAATCGCCAAAATGGAAATCCGCTCGCTGATATCATCAATAATGGCCACTGCCTCTTTCAGGTTCTTGGATTTTTCATTCAGCACCTGCAGATTCCTATGAATAGTGCCCATCTTCTCAATGGACGCTTTGATCTGATCGAGCTGTTCAATGAGAATACCTTCGCCCTCCATCACACTTTGATTGGATTGTGTGCACATATGCGCCACTTCCTGAATGCCTGTAGACAGCGATTTCACGGTATGCAACAGCTGCTTGGCATGCGACGTGGATTCTTTCGCGCGATCGGACATCACGCTTGTGCGGTTGCTCATCTCGGTCGATTCTTCGCGCAATGTGGAAGAACTCACGCCCACATTCTCGGCATTCTGGATCACCCGTTTCAGAAACTCGCGCATCTGACTCAGCAGCGTGTTGAAATTCTGCACTGTGGTTTTAACCGTATCCATGGATTCGAGAGACATCTCGCGGGTCAGGTCCATGCGGTCCTCCTGTACGAGCCCGTCTAAGTGAGATGACAACAGATCGAGTGGGCGGATCGAACGTATTGTCATCCAGGTGCTTAATCCGATTATCGCTCCGAATATCAGCAGGGAAATTATAAAGGATGCAGCCGTCATCTGTCGTACCGGCGCGTATAATGTCTTTTCGGGGATAAAGAATCCGAGCGACCACTGGATATCCGCCTGCGGCACCAGTACCGGTGCAAACATTACCATTTGCTTTTTTCCCAGCCATTTCACTTTGGCGTATCCTGAACTGCCTTCTGTCATCTGCTGACTAAGCTCGCACATGCCCGTTGTTTTAGGGAATAGTTCTTCAAGTGAACACAGAGGCGTGAGCCACGATTCCTGGGCATCGAAATCGGGGAAATAGATTATCTGGCCCAAAGAGTTGATGAGAAATGCCACACCCATTTCATGATATTGCACATCCCGTACAACCTTGTGAACAATATCTATGGAAATATCAATGCCCCCGATGCCTATAATCTGATTCCGGGCATCCCTTACAGGCATCTGCAATGTAGCGGTTCGTGTACTGTCCTGATAATCCATATTGCCCATATCGCAGAATAGCCGGTTCTTCTGAATTGTCCTGTTCCACCATGGGCGGTCCTTCACATAATACCCGTCTTCAACATAACGGCCATCTTCGTCAAAGTATTCCTGTGTGCGTTCTGTGGCAAAGAAGACGGAGTTGATGGTGGAGTCTTTCTCAATGATCGTATTGAAATATTGGATGATTCTGGCATACGTCTCATCCCCCGCAATCGGCGCGCGGAAGTAATAGTAGTTTTCAAACCAGTTCAGAATCAAGGGACTTTGAAACACGGTCACCGGCACACGTGCCCGTTCTGTGTAAAACTCTTCTATTTGACAGGCGCCATTCTGCACCAGAGCCAACGATTCTGAAATCACACGGTCATGTGTGATCTTGCGCATTGTGCGGACGATTAGGATGGTGGAGATACCTAGTAAAACCGCCAGAGAGATGACCAGGGGAAGTGCGATTCGATTTGTGAGGTTTTGCTTTTGATTGAGTCGGGATAAGATTTTGATGTTGAGCACGGAGGATTTGTCCTTAAAATTTGATGCCAATGTGGTTTAATTATTGATAATTTCTGCACTACTTGTCCGCCGTATTCCGCTTGTCTGCTGTAGCTTTAGCGAAAGCAGAGACGTAGGCGGAAGTTGTAATAAGTAATGGAATGAAAGGGAAAGAATCAAGTGTTTTGTGGAAGTAAAACAATTGTTTGATCGTTTACCAAACATATCTACTATCAGCTCTTGCACAGTTACGACTTGGGCCGAAGATATATGGGGTGCCTTTTGCACAAGTTTGTACTTCAGAGCCATCTTCTATGATGTTCACTCTCAACAAGAAGGACAACCATAAAAAGGATCTATGATGCAATATTGATAAATTACTTGTATTTAGTATATTGCGTTGTAAATTACGCTCAGTGTGAGAATGACAAATTAAACATCTCAAAGTTATAGAACAACCACACATTTGATAATCAGTTAAAAGGAAAATTTTATGATTAAAAGACCAGGTTTACTGATCATTGCCCTAATAGCACTCGCTCAAATGGTTATTGCGTCTGAATACAATATCATGGACTATGGCGCGGTTGAAAACGAGAACTCCACCCAGGCCATACAAAAAGCAGTTGATCGATGCCACAACGCAGGCGGAGGAACCGTTCTGATCCCAGCCGGCAAATTTATAACAGGCACAATCACACTTAAAAGTTATGTCAACTTGCATTTG
>JABMRT010000187.1 GCA_013202295.1 Candidatus Zhuqueibacterota bacterium | reverse complement strand
GATTTATCGACCGGTGTCATCACCTCCTGGCATTGGGATTTCGGGGACAGCACCACCAGTACGGAACCAAATCCATCGCATGTTTATCAAACAGCGGACACTTTCACAGTAAGCCTGACTGCGGTCGGACCGGGAGGAGAAGACACGAAGACGCGGACTAATTATATCATCACGTCCAATCCTTCAGAAGTGGATGGAAACGATGATCTCATCCCGGAACGATTCGAACTCTCACAGAATTTTCCGAATCCCTTCAATGCATCCACAACCATTGACTATGCAGTACCGGAGTTGAGTTATGTCTGGCTTGCGGTGTACAATGTTCGCGGAGTGTGTGTCTGTGAGCTGGTGAATGGACTTTGTGATCCGGGCATGCATCAGATCCATTTTGATGCTTCTCGACTGGGATCTGGGCTTTACTTTTATCGGATGGAAAGCAATTCCAAAGAGGACTATAGCGTTCTGATCAGAAAAATGATCTTGTTGAAATAAAACAGGATATCACATTCCATGCAGAAAATTCAAAGATCCGTCTGTACTATTGCTCTCTATTTATTGGGAATAATCACCACTGTACTTAATGGGTCTGAAATTCAGTATTTGCATCCCATCCCCGAATCAACTCGATTGCCGATGGAAACCCCGATAATTATTCGCTTTTGGGATATCTCTCCTTCACAAATTGAGAACCTGACCTCCTTTATCTCTGTGAAGACTGAACCAGGTGAGGCTATTGCTGGACAGATTGAGACAGCTTCAGATAGAAAGACTATCCTGTTCTATTCGGATGCGCTCTATCCGCAGAATGAAAAAATCATGGTTTCTTTACGACCGATCTTGAAAGGACAGGATGTTGTATTTTGCGATACAACTTATCATTTTACAACCATTGCCCAGAGCGCCATTGTAACTGATCAGACTCAAAACAGACTTGGTTCATACATAAATAATCCGGAACCATCTCCCACACCTAAACCCATGTCAGGCACATTCCAGGATCCTGTTATTTTAAATGGCGTATCAATCCCGTCTGATTGGCCGCGTATTTCGATCACAATCTTAAACAATCCTTCAGATGGCTATCTGTTTATAAGCAATTTAGAGGGCCAGCCATTTACAATGATCCTTGACAATACAGGTGCACCCATTTGGTATATGCGGACAATCAATGACTGTTTGTTCTCAGAAGTCCAACCCAATGGATTTATGAGCATGCTAATGCTATCCGGAGGTGGAGTTAGCCGTGGCATCGGAATAAATACCTCTTATGAGATCATCACGACTCATGAAGCGAATCAATCAGATGGGTATGTAACAAATCATCATGAACTTATTCTATTGCCCAATGGAAATTATTTTGTGATTGCACATCGCGAAACATATGTGGATATGAGCCAATACGTAACTGGAGGTCAAACCAATGCCGTTGTTAAGGAGACCATCTTTCAGGAATTAACCGGATACCGGCAGATTGTTATGGAGTGGAGAGCCTGGGATCATTTTGATATTAGAGATAATAATTTTCCCGAGGATCCCCTGACAGGCAACTATATTCGATTTCCCCACATGAATGCCATTGATCTCGACAGCGATGGAAACATACTGCTATCCACTCGGCATCTAAGCGAAATCACCAAGATTAATCGCTATACTGGTGATATCATCTGGCGTCTGGGTGGAAACAAGAATGAATTCACTTTCATTGGCGATCCGGCCAATGGTTTTAAAAATCAGCACGATATCCAATCTTTGGGAGGTGGCCATTACACACTCTTTGACAACGGAAACCTCCGTTCCCCTCCCTATTCTCGTGCTGTTGAATATGCTCTCGATGAGGGTGTAAAAACCGCCACTCTTGTATGGCAATTCCGTGATTCACCCGATAAATATTCTCACTACATGGGAAGTGTTCAGAGACTTTCCAGTGGGAATACTGTTATCTGTTGGGCTAAAAGTGGATTACCGAAAATCACTGAAGTGACGCCTGGCGGTGTAAAAACATTTGAAATGGACTTTTCACACAGTTATTCAGCATATCGCGCATACCGTTTCCCCTGGAGTGGTATTGCTTCCACACCGTATCTTATTGCTGAATCGAAAGGCGATTATGTAACATTAATCTTTAATAAATTCGGCGATTCCAATGTGGGCTGGTATAACGTATATGGCGGCTTGGAACCGCATCCCGCACAACTTTTGACTACGAGCACTGAGCCTTTTGCTCATTTGAAAAGTGAGTTGTCAATAAGTGGTACCTATTATTTTCGAGTTAAGGCGGTTCTTAATAATGGGACGGAAACCGGATTTTCAAATGAGGTTTCTACTTATATCCATTTGGTTGAACCCGGTGAAAATATGATTGTTAATGGTGATTTTTCTAATGGTTTTTATTTTTGGAACTGGTATGTGTTTGGAGGAGCACAAGCAGACCACGAGGTTACACCGGAGGGTATATTTCATTTTAATATTACCAATGGGGGCAGTTTAAATTGGTATGTATCCTCTGCTCAGGAAAATCTTCGGATACTCCAGGGTAAAACATACGAGTTTGAATTCGACGCCTGGGCTACTCAAGGCCGAATATTTGAGGCAGAGGTCCGCAAATCAATAGCGCCATATACCAGCTTTAGTCAGATTGGCCTGATTTGGATAACTCCGCAGCCAACGCATTATTCATATCGTTTTATAATGACAGAACCTGATGAATCATATGGCCAAGCCATATTTAATGCGGGAACATCATCTCACGATGTTTATATTGACAACATTTCCTTAAAACAAGTAATAGACGATCTGACACCAGACGCTGATTTCGAAGCGACGCCCGTCAATGGTTTCAATCCTCTTGAAGTTCAGCTTACAGATCTTTCCACCGGATCAATCACTTCCTGGATGTGGGAATTTGGCGATGGAGAGACCAGTGTGGATCAGCACCCCTTTCACGTTTATGAGATTGCGGACACCTTTTCCGTGAATCTGACTGTCACCGGGCCTGAAGGATCGGATATCATGACACGGGATAATTACATCACTGTGCTGGAACCGCCTCCTGTTGCGGATTTTGCGGCAGACACGACTGAAGGATTCTGGCCCTTTGAAGTGCAATTCTCGGATTCTTCAACCGGAATGATCACATCATGGTCCTGGGATTTTGGGGATAGTGAAGAAAGCTCGGAACAAAATCCCAAGCATACTTATCAAACAGCAGATACCTTTGATGTCACTCTCTCTGTCACTGGGCCGGGAGGAGCAGATACTCTGTTGTGGGAAAATCATATCCTGGTTTCCGATCCTCCCCCGATAGCGAATTTCACGGCTGATACCACACGTGGACTTTTTCCTTTGGATGTGCAGTTCTCGGATCTTTCCTCTGGACCGATTTTCGTCTGGCTGTGGGATTTTGGAGATGGCAATACCAGTATCTTACAGAATCCGTCAAACACCTACAGCACCATTGATTCGTTTACAGTCACTCTGACAGTCATTGGGCCGGGTGGTGTGGATGTACTCACTCGTCCTGACTATATAGTATCTTCAGGTTTTGCACCCACTGTTGGTTTTTCTGCGGACACCACACAAGGAGCGGTACCGCTTGAAGTGAGGTTTACGGATGAATCCATTGGTATCGTGGACACCTGGGCATGGGAATTCGGGGATGGTGAAACCAGCAGCATTCAACACCCGGTTCATAGCTATGTGACTGTGGATACATTCACAGTCCGGCTCATTGTCTTGGGCCAGAGCGGAGCGGACACAATCGTCCGTCCGGATTATTTAATCGTGACAGATCCTACGCCTGTAGCGGATTTCACTGCGGACACCACCGCTGGATTCCTTCCGCTGGATGTAAAATT
>JABMRT010000186.1 GCA_013202295.1 Candidatus Zhuqueibacterota bacterium | reverse complement strand
ACCAAAAGCGCATACATCTACCAACATTTTCCCTTTTAACGTACCTATGTTCACATCCTCAAAGGAATTAGATTCATAGAACAGATTCTTCTCAATAAATGAAGAATATATTACACTATCTTTCTTCACATGACATTTACCCTTCATGGGTATGTAAGCATCTCTTGCGACTGCCCATAAAGGTACAAGACTTTCATGATCAATTTTCTTTTCACTATATTTATATTTCCATAAAATAATAGCATTTAAATTACTATTAATATGATTCGATATTGGATCAAATAATCTTGAGCACAATGTTTTATATGGTACCCACCATTTTTTTGACGCTCTAATTATAAATGATGGTTTTAATAAAGAATGACTATTAAAATTTTCCTTTATCAATAAATTGTCTGGTAATAATAGCCGACAAGCACCATAATCACAAAGGAACTCTTCATCTCTTTCTGAACTCAATTCTGCATATCGTTTTAAACCTTCTTTGTAAAACATCGTATGTACAATTTCGTGCGCAATAGTAAAACGAATTGATTCTTTATAATTTTTAATTTTTCTTGGTGCTGTATTAATTATAAATTTACCATCTTCAACTTTCAATGAGCCTTTAATATAACTGTCAATAAATAATCCAGTTCGAAGAGAAGTAGGCGCAATAATTTCACAGTTTGCTATTTTAGCTATCTTTGAAATTATTACTCTTGGCAAGATGGTCGAATCAATTATATATTTATTAATAAGTGAATCAGTAAAATTCGAAACACAACAAAGTAAGTCATTTTCTCCTGATTCTCTAATAAATGACTGTATGGTGGGTGAAAATTGTTCAATATTATTTTTACAATCCCGAAAAAGTTGGAGTGCTTGAAAATATGGCTTTTTATTTAATATTTCAGAAATCATATTGTTAAAGTTTATCAATTTTATTTTTTTTGATAACTTTTGTTTCTTGTGGAGATAAATTCATATAACCAGCAACAAGATCAGGTATTGAGAGATTGCCTTTTTGAGCATTATGAACTTGAGTAAGTAAGTATTCAGTTAATTCATAATCTATTCTAGGATTTACTTTTGATGGAAGCGATTCAATATATTTAAAGCTTTCGTATAAAGGATATGCTACTTTGCTATAATTCTTTTCTAGTTCTTTGCTTAATTCTCTGTTATTTTGAAGTGACTTTTGGTCAACACATTCTCCAAGGATCTTGGCACAATTACGTTCAATTAAGGGCAATTTGTAAAGAGTACCTTCGTTTACAAACACATAAAGATTCCATATCTTTTCATACATTTTTTCAATAGAGTAAACTTCGTCTGAATAAGGGCTTAATACAGAAAGTTCATGATCCTCTGAATTCCTTATATCCTTAAACTTTATTGGAAATTTTCGATCCGATCCAATCACTATCACATTTGCTTCTTTCATCATAGTTTTTTTAATAGGACAATGAATTATTACTGAACCATAAGGAATTTTACATTGTTTCTCGATTTCACGTTCTATACGAAATCTCATATTAGGTTTTGAAAACAAATCAGCATAATGTTTACATAAATTCGGGGTGATAGCAGGATCAATACCAGCAATTCTGAATACTCTTTTATAATATTGTCTTGATGTCAGTTGCCAGAGAATTCGCTTTGCTGTTAATATCCGCTCTTCGATTAAATCTATTAATTTTTCAAAAAAAGGTATTGGTAATAAAGATTCTTGAGTTACAAAGTCTGGCATCGTAATTTCTTCAAGCATTATATAATATAAGGCTGAAATTATATTTGTGCCGAATTCTTTTGATCTCTGACCTTTAAATGTGGTAATAACATCATATAGTTCTTGCTTGAATTTATTGATTGTATCATTTTGATATATTTCTGAATTGAAGTAGAAATCGTTTTCTTCTTTTGCAAAATAATCTTTTGAATTGGTTAGAATATTTTCAATAGCATTTACTTTTTCTGAGTTTTCTTCATTAGTCGATTCAGTTTTTATTTTATTAATTTCATTAGTCAATTCATTAATGTGATTTTGAAGAAATGATAGGAATGTGCTATCATCAAGCACATAAAACTGTAACACATTACAACCCAATAAGCCGGATAAATGGGATGCTTCACCTAACATAGCTCCGGCTGAACATTTTGTTGGATGGAAAATTATTCTTTCACTTATTAAATACCTATTACGAAGAATAGTTATTATTTCTGAAACGACATCATGGCGAAGCTTATTTGTAAATAATTGAAGTGCAACTCTAATTTGATAAATTTTCTGCTGCTCATTATAAATGCTCACAAGTGTAAAGTATTTAAAAATACGATCATCATAGTCATATTTCAATCCAGAAAGCACAGAATCCCTTCTACTATAATCTAATAAATCTGCGCATATTGTATTTCCAATGATATCTGCACAAAAGGAGTCAATTCCTAAAGAAAAATCATTATTGGTTTCATTACGAGAATCGAGTTCTTTTAGCACTTTGTTAATTAAAAGACTACTATATGAAATTTCGGTACCAGCATGATCCTCTTCAATTCTTTTTAAATGAAGCAGAGCAACAATAGCAAAACCAAGTCGTTTTAATAAATTAATAAAGTGAATCGATGGTGTTTCTTTATAAGATTGTTCTATTCTATCCTTTACTTCAATAAATCTATTAATGAGTAATTCTTCCTCAGCATCTGTCAGTGCTACTTTATTCATAAGATTTACTAAACCATTTGTAGGTTTTACAGGCATATGACGAATGATCTGATTATATATTAGTTGACCGGTAAGAATGTTGAAAAAAATTATCTGCCTTTTAGGGTCATCATGTTTGCAACTAAAAAGACCAAGCTCATCCTCAAGTGTATGACCAAAAGGGATATGTGTAAGATCATGAAGCAATGCCATTAAGCGAATGCCACCCCATCTATCTTGTAAATGTTGAATTAATTTATCACAAGGTATTTTATCTTTTACGCCATACTTAAAGTCATTAATATCTTTTGACTTACTAAGTGAGGCATAAATACCATTTAAAATTCGATCTGCTCTTTCCAAAGTTCCTAATATATGGTTAAATCTTGAATGTACAGCATCCGGGTAAATACGGTCAGTGAAACCTAGTTGTTTGATATTATAAAGACGTTGCATGATTGGTGTATGTAGTATTTCAAGTTCCATTTCGTCTATAGAAAAATCACCATAAAGAGATGTTCTAATAGTTTTCATTTTTCCAACCTCCTATTAAAATTCACACAACATTTATTATTAATATTTATTGGGCTAACATTATTATTAACCAGCCAGAATTGCCGCTCAATAATCTCCACTATTAGAAATCCAATGTTCATATTCAGGAACATTTTCGTTTATTTCTAATAAAAGGAACATTTCATTCCTATAACTAAAAAACAAAAACACAAATATAGATGTCGTGCAAAAGATGATTAAGTGACTAAAAATAAGGAACAGCTATTTGAAATGCAAACGATTTTAAAAATAAAACCCATAAATATCAACAGAGAATATCACCCCCCGGGTGTAGAAATCAGGAGGATTCAATCTTCCGTCACACTCTCAACACTCCGTGAATGAAAACCCTGGAAAAAACCCGATATTACGATTTAAACTGCCTTAAAATCACATACAACCCAAAAGCAATCAACAGATCCACACCACCACCCTGCTCACCGATCATTTCAATTATCTCTTTATCCGACCTACGATATACGACATACCATATACTGCTCCTAAAAATCCACGCCGAAAAAGAACTGCCTGAATGTACTGGGATCGATGGACTGGAAGTCTGTTCGTTTGCCGACATCGTAGCGAAGCACTAAATACCCGCCAAGCCCAAGCCGGATACCGAAACCGAAGCTTCCCAGCAACCGGGTAAGCTGGTCCTCCCATACGTTTCCTGCGTCCACAAAAAGTGCACCGCGAATCGAATTGAATCCGACCCCCCCAAACGGAAATCCAAGATAGAACTGATCGAGCAAGGGGAAACGAAATTCATTGGACAGCAGCACAAGCTTGGGCCCCCACAGCGACCAAAGCTTGTATCCACGCAGATCCCACGACCCCCCCATGAAAAATGGCAAGGATTCACGGCCCTGATTGAATTCACCCCACATGCGGACAGCATAACACATGCGATATCCGATCCGATAATACTTGCGTAAATCCACAATCACGGTTGTAAAATTGACATTGGAATGCTGAATATCCACGGTGTTGCCCAGAGTGATTTTATACCGGCTGCCGTCGAGTGGGCCAGTCGGTCCCCAGAGAGAATTATCATGTGTGTAGGAAACGAAATTAGAAACCAGGAGGGCCTTCCGTCTCTCCTCGGTGCCATACCATTCCTTGAACGAATTTCGAATATTCACACTGGTTTCAATGCGCTGAAATTTGTTTAAGGGATAACTTAATGAGGCCATACCACCATGGCGGGTTTCGGTGAAAAATCCCTCGTAATAATTAAAGTACAAACCCGCGAGCCGATAAAGACCCACCGCATAATTGATGCGATGTGACAAGTCCACACGCGTGGCAGACAAATTGAATCCGTTCCAGAATTCAGAGCGGGTACGGGCGTTATTGTAAATCAGGAAATAGTACTTTTCATTTCCAAGCAGATCGGAAATGGCCAGCTGACCACCACCGCTTGTACCGTAAATTGGATCCTGCACAACCTGACTCTGCGCGAAATCAAGGCTAAAATGTCGCTTGTATTTCACCTTTTCCGTTTGCATCCTACCGCTGATACGCGAGAAAGCCCACGGCCCGGATCGCGTGTCCGGCTCGTTTAACTTGGAGGGAATCACATCCTGAATTCGGGATGGAATGTCGTCAATGTGCCGGATCTGAAATCCGAAATTCTCAAACGCTGTAAAGAGCAGTCCACTGCTGTCCGTCCAGGCAGGATAAAACGCGCCCGTGGCGAATGCGGTCACCTGTATTAATAGTTGGAGTGAATCACTGGAAAGTGCTGTTTCTGTTTCAGGATTGGCAACCCACAAATTCGGCACATCATTCCGGTCGGATGAAAACGCGATGAAGCGTCCATCCGGCGACCAAGCCGGACTCGTATCTTCAAAGGGC
The DNA here is from genome assembly GCA_013202295.1 of Candidatus Zhuqueibacterota bacterium. Classification (GTDB taxonomy): domain Bacteria; phylum Zhuqueibacterota; class QNDG01; order QNDG01; family JABMRT01; genus JABMRT01. Next base: position 24,624 of record JABMRT010000186.1, on the reverse strand, counting down.
CCGGTAGTCAGGTAACGGATCGCATGAGATTCCAAATGATATAGAAATAAATTGGAAGAACCATTCTGACCGGATTCGGTACGATCTGAGCTGAAGACCAGCCATTCGCCATCCGGCGACCAGTCCGGATCCATATCGTCAAAATGATCGTTCGTAAGCTGTTCGGTATAACCATCCGAGATTCGGATGCGATACAGGTCGCGTTTGCCCGAATGATCCAGTCCGGCAAACGCAATCCACTCTCCGACAGGGGACCAAGCAGGTGAAAATAGAGAGACCAGATTGGGATCATCCAGTTTATGAAGGATTTTACGATCCGGTATGGAATAGATATAAAGGACATCCTGTGCGCCACTTTTAGCGACAAACACCAGCAGGCCATTGGGATGAACATCGATCCGGCTCTTTTGCAAATGAAAGGATTCCCAATCTGCACTGCGCTCGCCCCGAATCAGGATTTCGGGCTTGTGCGTTTTAAAATCTGCAAGGGGCTTCTGATAAATGCTGGAATACCCGTCCCGGTTCGCCATGAAGACCACGGTGGAAAGTGTGTCATTCTGATAGAAAGCGGATTGCGTATTGTATCCCTTGTCCGTAACGCGCAGCGAAACCATACGCGGCATATCCTGATCAGCCAGGAGTGGATATTTGGATTTCTTCAAAGTGTAGATCCACTCTTCGCTCAACGTCTTGGCATCCTTGCCCAGAGTGATACGGAGTACTTCGGAGAAAGACCGCCCTTTCCACACGTTATCCATGATTCGGAGAATTTTGTCCTCGCCATAGGTTTCCGCGATATGTCTGAGAACAGCCTGACCCTCCTTGTACATTAAAAAGGTTCCGGCAATATAGCCGAGTTTGTCAATTGGTACCAATCTGTTGTTGAGTATCCCATCGCGGATGATCATTTCGGCTTCAGCACTCCATCCTTCGGACCAGTACTCAGCCAGCCCCTCAGTAAACCAGAGAGGTACAATGCTGTATCTATTTGTGGGATGATCGCGCGTGATTTGCGACACATAGCCGCGCATGAACACATGCACCAGCTCATGCCGGATCGTATGTTTGAACCGTGAAATCGATCCGTCACTCGGAACAACTACGCGCCCTTTCAGAAATTCGAAAAATCCGCCCAGCCCCTGAGGGATGAGATAAGGCAGCGTATTGGTCTCTTCGAAATGAAAATGGGAGCTGTAGAAAATCAGCGGGATTCGCCGCAGAATCTCATGATTGAATTTGTCCTGCAAATGCGAATAGCTGGATTCAGCATGCGCCGCGCCGATTTCGGCGAGCGACTCCATTTCGGGATAATAATAGATGTCAAAATGTTCGGTCCGTAAAACCTGCCATTCAAATTGATTGTACTGAATCTTGTTTCGGCCAAAATAATATTGCGCCTGACCCATTGGAATTTGAATGAGAAAAAGGAACAAAATAACTTGAATTCGATTTTGAAGCATCATAACAAACATCCGGCCCATGGCCTGATTTGTGCTGAGTTTATGGAAACTGGGCGAAGGGAGTTAGGGTCATTTTTATCAATGACTTAATTTAAAAACAAATTTACTGAAACCAAATCCTTTTTCTCTCGATACGCGGGACAAGCTTGACATTCGTTCGACAATTCAGTATTTTTTTGGTGGCGGAGCAACATCTGCAATATTTACATGAGGATACATGAAACCAAGACCCTTTAGAATTTGGCTGCAGTCGCGGACTATTCGGATCAGCGTGGCCGGATTGATCCTGGTTCTTTTAACCGGAGCAACCTGGCAATATTATGGCGCGATACAATCCATGTACACCAAGGCCCAGTTGGTTATCGCTGTTCTGGAGCGGGTACACGAAGACTATGTGGACGAAAAGAATCCGGATGACCTGGTGGAAAACGCCATCAGTGGCGTGATCTCGTCTCTCGACCCGCATTCAACTTTTATGACGGCTGAGGATTTCGATACGTGGAACCAGAATTTCGAAGGATACTCCGGCATCGGTATCTATTTTGATATCATCCAGGATAAAATCACAATCATGTCAGTCATCTCTGGCGGCCCTTCCGATGCGGCTGGATTGCACGCTGGCGACCGGATCGTGGGAATTAGCGGGGTCTCGGCTATCGGCCTGAAACGCGATGATGTACCCCTGAAACTCATGGGTCCACGGGGAACCAAAGTTAAAATTTCCGTGGAGAGACGCGGCTGGACTACAATCCGTGATTTTCTAATTACAAGAGATGAAGTGCACATCAAAAGTGTGCCCTATGCGTTCCAGCTTCAGAATAGCACTGGGTACATCCGCATCAACCGGTTCTCAGCGACAACCGGAAAAGAATTTGAAGAAGCGTTAAAGGATCTTGAAACACGGGGGATGTCACAACTTATTCTCGACCTGCGCCAGAATGGCGGCGGTTATTTGGATGCGGCAGTGGATATTGTGGACAATCTTCTGCCGGGCGGAAAGCGGATTGTGTATACCGAAGGACGTGTGAAAAATGCGTTTCGCGAATATTTCTCAACCGAACGGGCCACTCACCCCCTCATCCCTGTTATCGTGCTGATTGACCGTACATCCGCTTCGGCGTCGGAGATCGTGGCCGGCGCATTGCAGGATTGGGACCGCGCGCTCATCGTGGGAGAATCCAGCTTTGGCAAGGGCCTTGTGCAGAGCCAATACCGTTTTCAGGATGGCTCTGCTTTGCTCATGACCACAGCGCGGTATCATACACCAAGCGGTCGGGTAATCCAGCGGGCATATGATGGCAAATCTTTGGTGGATTATTATACCGAAATAGACAATGACAGTCTTCGTAATGCAAGTGACAAAGATAAATCACGTCCGATTTATCAGACTGGATTGCTCAAGCGGCCCGTGCTGGGCGGTGGCGGCATCCAGCCGGATGTTTTTTTGAAAGCCAAAAGCGACACACTGACCGAGATATTGAGGGATCTGATCTTTTCGCCAAAACGATTGTTCTTCACTTTTTCGGAAGCATACGTGAGAAAACATCCTGAATTGAAAAAGGATTTTCATCTGTTCCTGCAGGATTACTATGCGGATACACCTACGTTACAGCTCTTTCTCTCCTACATCCGTCAACAGGGATTTAAAATATCAAATTCGGATTTCAACAAGAATCAGCAGCAAATCGCTTTTCTTCTAAAACAGAACATTGCAGCCGAAATCTGGGATGATGAAGCGCGCTATAAAACCCAGATGCTCAGGGACAATCAACTCCTTGAAGCGATTGGATATTTCCCAGAATCAGACAAACTGCTCGCTCGTGCTTATCCCAGCGCATCACGTTCTGTAAATAAATAGCATGGATTCTAAATATATATTTAGGAATTCTATATAGAGGAATGAAAATTCTGGTTCGCTATTGGTTATTCGTTATTCATTATTGAAAACTTGTTAAGAGTTTCTTGCCTCTTTCCTTTGATTTAATTCTGCGATGCTTTCTGTCTCAACACTTGTAGCAAATCCATTAGCGAGTAGGGTTTCTGTAAGAATGTATATCCTTTTTCCCGAATCACAGACCATTGTGATTTTCTGTCCGTATATCCGCTACTGATGAGAATCTCACACTCTGAATTCATTTGATGCAGCTTTTCTACCAGCTCGACGCCGCTTATATCAGGAAGAACCACATCACAGAAAATGATATCAAATTTACCTTTTTCCTGTTCAAATATTTCAAACGCTTCCTGACCGCTGCCAGCAGCAAAAACCTCGTATCCATTTTTATTTAAAGCGCGCATCGCAAAATCGCGTACGCATTTTTCATCCTCAATAATCAGAATGCGTTCACCCTCTCCGCTCAGATCGCTTGCATGCTGAATAGGAATATCGGGTTTTTGAACATCATCAAAATTCGCGGGCAAATAGACTTTAACATCTGTGCCCTTTCCCGGCTCGCTGTACACATGAATCCATCCATTGTGTTGTTTGATAATGCCATAAACAACGGACAAACCCAATCCCGTGCCTTTACCCGGACCCTTGGTTGTGAAAAAGGGTTCAAAGATCCGGTGCTGAACCTCCGGAGTCATACCCGCACCCATATCCGTAATGGTAAGCCGTACGAATAATCCGGCTCGTGCTTCCTGCATTACATCTTGATATGATTCATCAATGTGGACATTGTCGGTTCGGATGGTCACCTGACCGCCCTTGGGCATGGAATCCCGTGCATTCACAGTCAAATTCATAATGATCTGTTCGAGCGTCCCCGGATCGGCTTTCACACTCCAAAGCTTAGGCTCAAGCGCCATATGGATACTGATGTCTTCGCCAATCAGGCGGTAAAGCATTTTCAGAAGATTATCAATGGTCTTGTTTAAATCAATCGGTTTAAACTGGGTAAGGTGCTGCCGACTGAACAGCAGGAGCTGCCGGGTCAGATCGGAAGCGCGTGTCGCAGCCATATGTACTTCTCGAAGATCGTGATAAATGGATTCACCTTCATCGATCTTCATCATGGCAAGGTCCAGGCAACCGTGAATGGCTGTTAATAAATTATTAAAATCATGAGCGATGCCTCCAGCCAAAGTACCAATCGCCTCCATCTTTTGGGAGTGGAGCAACTGCTGTTGTATCGTCTCCATCTCATGTTCCGCCTGCTTTCGCTTCGTGATGTCCAGCATCACAAGCACTATACCTGATACACGATCATTATCATCCCGAACCGGATACCCTCGGCTCATCCAGAATTGATCATTCGGAGTTTGAATCTCATGCTGTTGTACTTTGCCAGATTTAAATATCCGTTGCATGGGACAGTCTTCACAAGGCTGATCACGGTTGAGCCAGATTGAAAAACAATGGCCACCCACGACTGTATCTAGAGATTTACTAGACGATTCAGAAGCAGCTTTGTTGGCCCATTTAATCGTCGAATCACGATCCATATAAATCACGACTTCTGCAACGCTACTCAGAATCAGGTCTTTTTCTTTTTCGGATTCTTGTAGGGCCATTTCTGCATGTTTTCGCTCGGTAATATCGCGGCATGAAATAACCGCACCTTCTGGAAATGGAGCGATCTGAACCGCCAAAAATCGATCACTGTACACCAGTTCAGGAAAGTTCCGCATTTCACCGGTAGCCATAACCTGCATGAGCTCAGCATACATATCGATAAGGTGCCTGCTCGCATAATCACGATACATCACATTGCCGATTATCGGAACGCGTTTGGACGACCGCACCTTGGTATCACTGAAACCTGTAATCCGGCCATCACGATCTAACACAATCAATTCCGTCGGATTGTATTTCAGAATGGCAACATTCAACGACTCAGTGGATGCCAAAGTTTTTTTCAGGAATTCAACCTCATTATTCAGATTTTGAATTACTTGATCTGAACTACTTGATGAATTGACTTTATCGATATTTTTTCCAGAAGGTTTATTCATTCAGACGGTTCCCAAGATGTAATTCCACTGTTTTATCGATATTGAAATCGGGAAATAACTCATGTTCGCATATATTTTATTCGCAACATTTCGAAGCTGTTTTTAACATACTTCAAATAATGTGCCATGAACACTCTTATAAGCAAGCTAACTTTAAATAAAGTTTTTAAAAATACTCAAGTAAAAATGAATATGCAAGATTTTTATGCAGAGCAAATGTGATATTATTGCAACAAAAATTCAGATTATCGAAAATATGAGGGATAAATAATCAATGATAAGAATACATTTCTGATATATAAAACTGGAAAAACTACTGCTGGCTATTACTGGTTGATTCTTCGCGATATGTATATAGAATTCCGAGAACGATGAACAGCAATCCCACAATGGAAGCCCATGAGATGGATTCTCCGAGAATCTGGTTTAGAAAGAAGAGTGAAAAGAAGGGACTTAAATAGACAATATTTGCAATCTTGGCGGGATTGCCACATAATTCCAAAGCCTTCATCCAGAAAATGAATGTGATTCCCATCTCAAACATCCCTACCCATGCGATACCAGCCCAGGCCTGGATGGAGGGTGTAATGAAACGCCCGGAGCAAACTAGAATCAGAAAGAGAATCACCGTACCACACAGGAAATTCCAGAATAATTTTTCGATAACCGGCCGGGAATCCCGCATGTTTCCGATCCAGTAAGTGGCCCAGAGTATGGAACTGCCCAGAGCCAGACCAATTCCCAAGGGATGGATATCTGGAGACAATCTAAAATTCCCTTGTGTGGATATCAAGATCACACCCAGGAAACTGAGACCGATCCCAACGGCATCGCGGAAACAGATGGATTGCCCAAGAAACAGGACGGATAAAAGTGTCAACATAATCGGCCAAGTGTAATTCAGGGGCTGCGCCTGCTGGCCCGGCAATAAATCATATGCCTTAAAAAGGACGATGTAATAGATCGCCGGATTCACAAGCCCCAATACGACTGAGCGGATCAAAGCGGTACGTGTGATTTTAATAGGATTTTTTCGCACGACAAGAATAATGAAAAATATCAGCGTTGAAAATGCGGATGAGTAAAACACCATGTTCAATACATCACTTTGAATATATCGAAGCGTGAGTTTAAACGCGGTCGCAACCGTAGCCCAGCACACTGTTGCAAGGCTTGCATAGAGAATACTGGTTTGATTTCGATTCATCTGCACTCAATAAAAAGGCCAGCGTCCTGAAAGATCGGACAGCTGGCCAGATGATTAATTAAGTAAAATACTTGGATTGCCTTGGTACTAGGGATCGGGGCATGGGCAACCTAGAGGTCGAATGGCGACACGTAGTCGCCCTTCTCGCTATGCAGCTTCTCGAGCCGCTCACGCTGTGCCGCCATTTCATCTTTCATTGCCTGCGGCGTATCGGAGACTGTGGCGTAGATTTCAGCCATTCTATCCAGCTTGGCAAGGCATTCAGGAATCCTCACCGTGAACTGATCGATGTAGTCCTGTTCGGTGTAGTCAATATCAAGAACCTGTTTGAACAGCTTCTTGAGATCCTTGTACACAGGAATCTTTCCGTAGCCAGCATCCAGAGCCTCGGCCTCACCGTGCACGCGAAGCTCCATCCACTTGATCCAGATAGACTTGTCTAGCTTGCCATTCAGATACTGGCCATCTTTCTTGAGGAAGTAGTTCGTACCGAAAACTATAGGCCGCTCAATATCCTTGGCGAACTTGAGGTTGTTGTCGATGTAGCGGCCAACCGACATCGAAAGGAAGTCCATGTTCGACATGACATTCCACACGCGCACCCCTTCTTTGCCTATCGTAGCGGCGGTTGTCTCTGATTCGAGCATCGCACCCATTGTGCAGATCCCGTGCTCCCAGCTGTAGGCCTCGCGCACCGGCACCGATATATCGCTATCGCGCCCACCGTAGATGATTCCACTCACCAGTACGCCATTGGGTGCATCCCAGTTGGGATCGGCGTTCTTTAGATCGGCCATCTTTACGGTGTACCGGGCATTCTTGTGGCTGGGGGTTGTCGGTTTGTCGTTGGGGCCGGTCATACCCTGTTTCCAGTCGCCACAGTAGTTCTCACCCTCACTTGGAATATCCTGTTCCATGCCCAGCCAGTAGGGATTCTGGTCCTTTACTAAGATATTGGAGAATATGACGTTTCCGGGTTGATGGAGAAGATTCCAAATGACAGGATCATCTTTGGAGTTCACATCGGTAATGATACCGAAAATCCCGTTCTCGACATTGACCGCACGGAACTGACCGTCGATGACACGGAAATAGGCCAAGTCGTCACCAACAATGTTCTCGCCCGGTATCATTGCGGTCGAGGTCTTGCCGCAGGCGCTGGGGAACGCACCACAGAAGTAAGTCTTGCGGTCGTTTGGTCCGTTACTGCGCATAATGAACATGTGCTCGGCAAGCCATCCCTCACGGTCGGCCTTGCGGATGGCCAGGCGTAACGAGAGTTTCTTTAGACCCACGGTGTTTCCGGCATATTGCGTGTTGACGCTCAGGGTCGTGTTCTGCGTGTAATCCATGTAAACACGGTTGAGGTCATACCTCTTGGAGGTCATCCGCTCATCAACCTCACCCGTGGCATGGCGATACTTGAAATACTCCGCACCGTTGGGCAGATTCTTGAAAGCTTCGTATCCCCTGCGGTATAGCAGGTCTTCACTATGTGCCACATAGAATGAATCGGTGATCTGCAGACAGGGGATGGCGAAGATCGTATCGGTCGGCCCGAGGCAGAAGAACATCACCATCATAGTCCGCCCCCGACAGGCGCCGCGTTGCAGATCTTCCATCTCCTTGATACCTTCGTCCCTGGACATCTGATTGAGCTTGGAGTCCAGCTCAATACCTTCGGGAACCAGGTACTTGGTGACCTCTTTCTTGCGCGCTTGGTCGTAATAGCCGTCGAAGTGGACGGTGTGTCCATCTATCGCAAGCGGTACCTCTTCCTTCTTCTCTTTGGCCATCTGCCGCACATAGTCGTGCGCCTCATCAGAGTCGTCGCCCACGAAGACGTTTTCGGGCTCACATAGTTCTATGGCGTGAGCGATGAAGGCCATTGCCTCTTCGTTGTCGATGGCAGCCAGTCTGTTGAAGGACACCTCGTCCATCTTGCTCTTGAACAGCTCTTCATGCTTCGGATTCATTCATTTCTCCTTAATCTCGGTCAGACCCTCATCTCGATCCATCGCATTGATATCTTCACCCAGAAATGTCTGTACTTTTACATTATCAATCGCCATGAGTTTCTGTAATTGTGAATCGTCCAGTTTTTATTTTGAACTCAATCTACATTGGTCTCCACTGGATCTGAAATGGAGAGCCATTTCGCCTAAACTTTGGCCTGTCAATGTACATTTATATTTATTCAATATCAAGGAATATTTCCGACATATCACAGCCGCTTTTAGGATTCGGACACGCATAATCAGGGAATACTTATTTACTCAACATGAATATCAATAACTCAATCTCATTGCCATGATGCATATAGAATGGGATGCATTGTCAAATTAAATGAATTCCTTCTCCCTTTATAGTTAGGCAAATCAAATTACTTGATATAAATGGATTAAAACAGTCAATTGAAAGTAGTATGGAGAGGTTCAGCTTGTTTTTTAAACATTTTTTTTGTAAAATTACAATTCAAATAAAAAAGGATGTCTATGATCGAACGGACACTTCAAATTGAGAACAAACTGGGTCTTCATGTCAGACCCGCAGCAAAATTTGTCGAGCTGGCTTCACAATTTGAATCAGATGTAACATTGATCAAAGATAATCTGGAAGTGAACGGCAAGAGCATCATGGGCGTTTTAATGCTTGAAGCTGAATTTGGCACAGAAATCATTCTCCGTGTTGAAGGTGAGGATGAGACATTATCCGCCGAGGCTCTCTCTGATTTCTTAAAGGGTAAAATTGACGAGGAATTCATCTAGCTTATCAGAATTCAACTTCAATTTATATGAATTTAATATTTGAATTATAACTGCGTTATTGATTAAGGAGTATATTCATGGCACAATACCTATTCACATCCGAATCCGTCACAGAAGGACATCCTGATAAAGTCTCTGATCAGATTTCCGATGGTGTTCTGGATGCGGTTCTTCAGGATGATCCTTTCGGACGCGTGGCCTGTGAAACCTTCGTGACAACCGGATTGGTTCTCATTGGTGGAGAAATTACCACAGAAACCTATGTGGACATTCCGGATCTGGCACGCAATGTCATTAAAGACATCGGCTACACAGATCCGATGTATGGATTCGATCACATGACCTGCGCAGTTTTGAACGCGATTCAAAAACAATCACCAGACATTGCTCTCGGTGTGGATCGCGAAGGCGCGGGTGATCAGGGTATGATGTTCGGATTTGCTTGCCGCGAAACCGAAGAACTCATGCCGCTGCCCATTATGCTTGCACATAAATTGACACTTCAGTTGGCGAAAGTTCGCAAAGAAAAGGGACTCTCCTATTTGCGCCCTGATGGTAAAAGTCAGGTTTCAGTACTGTATGAAAATGACAAACCTCTACGTGTGGATACGGTCGTTATTTCAACCCAGCATGATCCGGAACCCACACTGGAACAACTCCGGCAGGATGTGATTGACAAAATCATCAAGCCAGTAATTCCTGCAGAACTATTGGATGATCAAAACATCACATATCATATCAATCCCACCGGTCGATTTGTCATCGGCGGCCCGCATGGAGATACCGGTTTGACCGGGCGGAAAATTATTGTGGATACATACGGTGGATCCGGCAGCCACGGCGGCGGCGCATTTTCAGGTAAAGATCCAACAAAGGTGGATCGTTCAGCAAGTTACGCAGCACGATGGGTCGCAAAAAATATCGTGGCAGCAGATCTTGCAGACAAGTGTGAAGTCGAGCTAGCTTACGCAATCGGTGTGGCCAAACCGGTTTCCATTTTTGTGAAAACATTTGGGACAGGCAAAGTCTCGAATGAGGAATTGGTAAAAAAGGTTGAAAAGGTTTTTGATTTAACTCCATCCGGTATCATCGAAGCATTGGAATTACGCCGACCCATATACAGAAAGACGGCTGCCTATGGCCACTTTGGCCGCACAGAACCGGAATTCACCTGGGAAAAAACCGATCGGATTGAAGAGCTTCAGAAAGCCTGATCTGATCTGAAAAGGATAAAATGGATTATAAAGTAAAAGATATTAAACTGGCAGGATTCGGCCGGAAAGAGATTGGTATCGCCGAAAAAGAGATGCCGGGACTTATGGCCACACGTGAAAAGTACGGCCCGCAAAAGCCGCTCAAAGACGTTAAGGTCATGGGATCGCTCCATATGACCATCCAGACAGCTGTTCTGATCGAGACGCTCGTGGAGCTTGGCGCGGATGTGCGCTGGGCCTCATGTAATATTTTCAGCACACAGGATCATGCCGCAGCAGCCATCGCGGAATCCGGCACTCCCGTTTATGCTTGGAAAGGCGAGACGCTGGAGGAATATTGGGAGTGCACCTACCGCGCACTCACCTGGCCCGACGGATCCGGTCCCGAACAGATTGTCGATGACGGCGGCGATGCCACACTTCTGATTCATCTGGGAGTTCAGGTGGAAGATGATCCGGCAATTCTGGACAAGCCGGGAAGCAATAAAGAAGAACAGATCATTCTGAATCTGCTGAAACGGATTCAAAAGGAAAACCCGCAGTACTGGCACAAAATCGCTCCCAAAGTAAAGGGTGTTTCAGAGGAAACCACGACCGGTGTCCACCGTCTAATCCAGATGGAGGAAAAAGGTGAACTTCTCTTCCAGGCGATCAATGTCAACGATTCTGTCACAAAATCAAAATTTGATAATGTGTACGGCTGCCGGCATTCGCTTCCGGACGGCATTAAACGGGCCATGGATGTGCTGATCTCCGGTAAAACCGTGATGGTTTGCGGATATGGAGACGTGGGCAAAGGCTCTGCGGAATCCATGCGGAATGAACGCGCAAAAGTGTTCGTCAGTGAAATCGATCCAATCTGCGCGCTGCAGGCATGCATGGCCGGGTTCAATGTCTGCACACTGGAAGACGCTCTTCCCACTGCGGATATTTACGTCACAACCACGGGCAATAAGGACATCCTTACGGCCGAACACATGAGTAAAATGAAGGATCAGGCGATTGTGTGTAACATCGGCCACTTTGACAATGAAATTCAAGTGGAAAAGCTGGAAGCATGGCCCGGCATTAAAAAGGAAGAGATCAAAGGCAGCGAATGCCCTGTGCATCGTTTTACTTTTCCGGATGGTCATGCGATCTATCTGCTTGCGCAGGGACGTCTTGTCAATCTGGGATGCGCGACCGGTCACCCCAGCTTTGTGATGTCAAACAGCTTCACCAATCAGACATTGGCCCAGATCGATATTCATGAGAATTCGGACAGAGCGATTGGCGTTTATCGGCTGGATAAAAAACTGGACGAAGAGGTCGCCCGTTTGCATCTGGAAAAACTCGGTGCAAAACTTACTCGACTGTCTCAGGATCAAGCTGATTATATCGGCGTGCCTCTGGACGGCCCTTACAAGCCGGAGCATTATCGCTACTAACTTTACCCTATTTGAGTTGGATGTTTATCCCGGATGGATTTAATTCTATCCGGGATTTTTTTATCCTGAATCATTTAGATAATTTCCTCCGTTTTCCGCTTGGGATTTACTGCAAATTATTATAACTTTCATCCACACGATCATCCTGGCTTTGGAGAAGCGTAATGAAAATCACACCCGTAGCCTCTGATTCAATGGGCTCCCGATCCATGGCAACCTTTGTTGAGACGGATCCACTCTCTATCTTCATCAATCCCGGTGCAGATCTGGCTAAAATGCGCCTCGGCTACGTACCCCATCAACTCGAGGAATATCAACTGGAGAAGCATCTTGAACGCATCCACTTGTATATTGAATCAGCAAAAATATGTATAATCACCCGCTACACCCGAACCTACTGTTCGATGGATCATCCGGAACTGTTTCAGGACAAAGTCCTTCTCATGAAAAATCCGAATGGTCAAATTCATGTGGATGAACGAAAAAAAGCGTTTGATTTATTGAACCGTATAAAAGGATTGCCTCGCGAAGTGATTTACATTGATGGCCGTTCATTTGATATTGGCCAAACCCGTTTCAGTTTCTCAGATCCTGTAAAAATCGTGGATGAAGGCGAAACTGCGTATACGATCTCGCTTTCCATGCGCTTCGAGAAAACGACGCTTGTTCATACATCCGGAAGTCAGGGACTCAGCAGCCCTGTTGTACGGGATTTTATTAAAGAGCAAAATCCAAATGTGCTTTATCTGGATGGGCCGGCGCTTTATCAACTGGATACAAAAGCAAGTCAAGTTGAGTTGGATAAATTATCCGCTGAACTGGAAAATCTCTATCAATCATCAGACATCAAAGACGTGATATTGGATCACCATTTTATCCGGGAACAGAAGTGGCAGAACCGAATGGATATACTCTCTGCGAATGCGGCGAAGCACAATGTACAGATCCAGACCGCTGCGGAATTTCGAGGTGAAGAAAACAATCCGTTCGAATCGAGACGGAACCAACTTTACGAGAGTGAACCGCAATAACATCCTGGGAATCCAGTGTTTTTCAATTTGATCATAACACAACCCATCGCACCATCATATGAACCTTCAAAATCCTTATAAGCGCCTCGATGTCTTTCAATGCGGCCATGACTCCCATGCGGATTTCCACGGCCGGGTCTCACCCCATCATGTGCTAAGAGAAAAAAAGTGCTATCCGGATGGATGCATTTCATTCATCTGGAACTGCACCCTGATGAACAAAGGTAAACCCTGCATCCATAAATACCGCACGATTGGTAAATCCTGTAAGGGATGCACTTATTTCATGGATGATAAAATACAATTCCAACCCGACTGCATGCTCGAACCGGAGGCATATGAGCAATTTCTGGAGGATGTGGAAACCTTTGACACATGGCTGCAAAAGCTACAATTCAAACGCCCTGCCATTGCTGGCAGGATACGATCTGTCAAACCCCATTACAATCGCTTGCTGTATGAAAAGGAATCGCACACACGGTTACGGGGATATTTGCTCGTACTCAAACCGGCTTACATTGAAATGGATTGTTTTCAGGACACCCTTTATATTCGGGTGTCTGAGGGCCAGATGAAAGCACTTCATTTTGTGCCGAAAATGAAACTGGAATGCACCGGTGAAATTCGTCTGGACCGGGGACGCTTGATCCTTCACAAACCCGGTCGATTCGAAATTACTAAAAAAGGATGGGGAACGCCGTGGACCAGGGAACGGGCGCTGGTTTCAATAAAAACCGCGAAACAACTTGAAGGTCAGCCGGCGCAATGTCTGGCCTGCACTTGGGGCGCACTTGTGGATACAGAGGACCATCGCGAAATTGAGAGTCCATTTCGAAGGCGGCTGTTCTGTTTGAAAGGCATTGAGAATTATCAGGGATGTTATATTCGAGCGCTTCAAAACCAGAAACGCAAAAAAAAGAAGTCCTCAATTGATTCTGGGCATGTAATAAAATAATTCTAACTGTTTATCACCTGAGCTATTTAAAATATTGAATCCAGTTTTTTTGGCCTTTTTGCAGCCATTGGATTTAAACTTTTATATGTTCAATAAATGGGTGGGTATCATTCCACCTCGTGTGGAATGGCGAAAAGGAGTTGCAGGGTGGACTCTTTCTTTAGCATGTTTTCTATAACACATTGAACAGATTCAGGTATTGCAAAAAGGCGATTCTTTTAGTCCTTTTCTTCTAAAGAAAAGGACAGAAAATTCTGATATGTTTTATAAAAGATGCAGATACAGAAGCAGGCAAATGAGTTTTATTTAATATATACAGGCTATAACAATTTATCCAGATGTCCTTTAGGATCTAGTTGGAAAACAGCCAGTTGTTTTAGAATCGGGAGATTGAACTGAATCCCCTTCAGCTCTCCCTTCCCCTGAACCGTTTGATCAGGCGCATCAGGACATACCAGAATTTGAAACCCTCCCCCGCTGTGCAACCATGATCCCAGTCCGTGATTCGGTAGAATGAGTCGAGACATATCGTTCTTCAAATCAAAAAGGCCAAGATCATTTGACAAGGGATCAAACCGAAGATCAAATTTTTGACTGATGGGTTTGCCATCAGTTGTCGTTTCAGGAGAACATCCTCCGATCCAGAAAGGAAAGTTTTGGCGATCCATCGCAGTAATCAGATCGAGTAAATGTGATGGGACAATTTCGGGATAAGGAATCACGACACCGCGGTATATTCGATGTTGCAGTCGCAATCCGTCCTTCAACAATTTTGCATCATTCACCGCGGACGCCGTAATGATATCAATCGCAAAACCGGCGCGAATGAGATTTGCAACAAATTGATAGAATCCATTGAGGATGTTTGTGGCTGATTCATGGGATTCGGTCATCAAAGTTTCAACAGGAAGTATTACAGCCAGATCCGCATCCGGAAACCGGAAACCAGTAAGTTGTAAAAGCTGCATACGACGTTTATTCAGCTTTATAATCTTCTCACCAAAGGGGATAAATTT
The DNA here is from genome assembly GCA_013202295.1 of Candidatus Zhuqueibacterota bacterium. GTDB lineage: Bacteria > Zhuqueibacterota > QNDG01 > QNDG01 > JABMRT01 > JABMRT01. The sequence continues at coordinate 9,589 of JABMRT010000186.1, read as the reverse complement.
ATCATTATCCTCAGAAAAATTTATATCCTGAAGAATACAAGGTGTCGTCTGAAGCATCAATCGGATTGAAAAAACAGCCATTAAATCTGTATAAAAACGAACATTATCGATATCATTGCCGGGGCGCGTCAACTGGCCATACGCTTTCTGGTGCCCCGAAAATACACCTTGTGTACGCAACAGGGCCAGATTGGTTAAAATTTGATCTGATACTTGAATATTTTCACAATCCCAATCCAAATGGGTCATGGCAGATGTGACCTGTCGAATCACGGGCCAGCTGTTTGCGTTCACTGTGCAACATGTGGATCCTTCATTTTGTTCTGAAAGCATCGACATGGGCAAAGCATTCTCAATCGTGCCAAAATAGCTGTGGAACAATGCATATAGATCGCGTTGAGCGTCCAGGATCGATTCCATGAGAAAATGATTGTAATCCTGTCTCACTTGAAGATGCAGGCCCGTATCAACATTGAAAATCAGCGCATGGAGCACATCCCTTAAATCATATCCAAATTCGGATGCGAATCCGTGATAAATGGAAAGGCTGACCGGGAAATCCCACTTCCCGCCCGGGTAGCCGATAGTGTCCCAGGTGATACCGTCAATATATGCCGCTGAATCAAACAGGCTCTCTACAAAATGACGCAAAAGATCATTACTCTCACGGCCCGCGTAATCATAAAGATTCGTTTCAAATCTCACGAATGCAGTCACGAACCAATTTTCCTCTTCGGGCACACCCACTTCTCCAAAAATCTCGACGGTTTGCGTATTCATATCAGCATGGAACCGGGTCGCGGGCGTAATGTCGATCACCGTATTTTGCAGGATGACGCCGTCCCGCATTTGAAACACAAAGGCCCTTTCGAGACCAGCCGGATCAAAACGCACGGCCTGCTCCTGAATACAGGTATAAGGATACAATGCGGGAAATGGAAATTGAAGATTAAACTGGCCATTCTCAGCGGGTACGATCACACCGGATTCTACCGGGGAATGATCAGAATGGCCGGGAGGTAGAATGAGATATTGTGTGCGCTCATCGGTCTCGGCAATCAGACTACGGGAAGCGCGTCTCGGATCAGCTTGCAGCCAAACCATCATTTTGCGTGATTTGGCCCATTGACTGGCTTGCGCCACCGCATGAATAACCTTCGGATCTATGATCTCATAACGCGAACCACAAAGAGTGATCAGAACGCCTGAAAATCCTCTGGATTGAATCGTATCGAGTTGTTCACGTATCAACCGTGGCTGATCAATCTCGTCGTCCCTCCAGAACCAGACGAGAAATCCACCAGATATCTGCGGGTGAGAATTCACAAGTCACCTTCCTGGATTTTACTTAAAAATCAAATTTAAATTAGCAACCCAATGAGCGAGATGCAAGATAAATTTCTTCCGAACTGCGGAACCAAACACACTCTCACTCAGTTTGAGTATGAAATGAAAATGATTATGAAAAAACATAAGAATAATTTATATTAATAAATCGATTTAAAGGAGAGATCATCATGCGAAAACTGAACTTACTTGGAATGCTCGTCATATTACTGGCCGCCACATCTTTATTCTCACAGACCAGCACATGGGGCGAAGATTATGAAGCTGCTCTGAAGGAAGCCAATAAGGACGGAAAATATTTGCTCTTGAATTTCGGTGGATCTGACTGGTGCGTCTGGTGCAAACGTCTGGATGGCGAAGTATTCAGCCAGGATGCATTTAATACATGGGCTAAGGACAACCTGGTCTTGTTAATGGTGGATTCTCCCCGCGCCAAAAAGCAGGATGACAAAGTGGTTCAACAGAACAATGTGCTGAAAAGGAAATACGCCATTCGTGGATTCCCTACCATCATTCTTCTAAACCCAGAAGGCGAACTCGCTGCCCAGACAGGTTACCAACAAGGCGGTCCTGAAAAGTATGTAGAGCATCTGAAAGAACTGATCGCCAAAGATCAAAAGAGTTAATTCGTTTTCCGAATGTAAAAAGGCCGCTCAATGAGCGGCCTTTTTTGTTGGGCGGGTTTGAACTCGCCATTTAATTTATCGGTAAAAATATAATCTACAAACTCTTAAAATGTTTATTTAAAGGACCTATTGATCTTGCATAACCAATACCAGTACTAATATAACGATCCAATGTTTTAATCGTTAATTTAATACCTTGTAGAGGATCGACACCTATAAAAGAAACTGAGCCAATTTTTTCAGATGATTCTATCTTTTCTTTCAATTCCTGTAAACCAAGAGAAATACCCCCTTCGCGCATGCTGATAATACCAATTACTTTTCCACCTTCGGATAAAAGCGCGCCACCTGAATTACCTTTATTTATTGCTCCCTGAATACAAATAATATCTCCTTTAATATCTATACCGGATATCATACCTTTATGTGTAACAAGAGCCGGTGTAGATAATGGATAACCTGAAAAATAACAATCCGATCCGACATCAATATCTTTAGTAATTAATTCAGAGATCTCAAGTACACTTATATTCATTGGGTTGTCTTGCAATTGTAAAATAGCATAATCATTTAATAATTGGGGTGAATTCTCATCTATTGGTGGTGTTATACATTTTGCACTTATCACTTCTCCAGTGTGAGTAGTTACAGTGATATCTTGAAAAATCTGTAAAAATATTTGCTGACCTCTTATTTGAAATTCAGAAACCACATGTAAACATGTAGCGACTAAATTATCATCAATAAAGAATCCACTCCCTGAAAATGTATCGGAATTGCATTTAATTTGTACCGTAGCTTTCCTTGAATTATTTATTATTTGCGTTTTATTTTCAAGTGGGAATAAAGATAAAGGTAAAAATATCAAGCATAAAACCATTAAAGCTTTCATTTTCTACTCCATATATTTATTATACCACCTAATATTATTATCAAACTGCGCTAATATCTGATAATAGCAATTTTTTCACCAAAACAAATTAGCACTGACAATTTCACCCTACTTCGTCGTAAAGCCCAACACCCGATAATTAAATTCGTAAGACAATGCCCCGCTCCATACGGAGTCATAAACACCTTTATACCGCGTACCATGTACTGGCCCAACCGACTTGCCATACGTATAAAACCAATTGATAATCGGGCTCCCCGTGAATCCCAAACCAATCCAGTAACTTCCGGGTGAGAGAGTTTGATCTGCGCCGGAGAAATCGAAATCAATCCAATCGTATCCCTGCTTTTGCTGAATCTGCGCGAGGGACATAAAATCACTTGTAGCCAGGACAGAGCCCGGTTTACCATTGTCATCCTTCATGAGGTCAATCCAGACCTGTCCGCTGCCACCAAATTTGTGCAGAGCCAGACTGATATATTTCAGCTTCACTGGTTTTTTCAGCACCACCACCTGGGCGTATTGCGTCAATTTCGTGGTCACGTATTCTGCGGTTTCAACAAGAAAGTTTTTCTTGAGCTGATACTCATCCGCTCCGGATTGCTCGGCCGGTCCCCGTGTATCGATAAAACTAATTCCGCGAGGATAATCCATATTGCCGAAAATGAATTTATCGCTAAACCGCATGCGCTTCAGTTCGTCATCGGGGACAGTCACAGGCGGTGGAGGCTGTGTGATTTTAATCGGTGTAAATGAGGCATTCACTGCCGGAACCAGCAACATATTCTTGGGACCATAGTTTTGTTTTTCCATAGCCAGGTTGACTTCATCACGGGCAAAATCAGCTTCAATCACTTCCTGGAATCGTGGTTTGCCCTTTACACCGCTGGCCTGCCGAAACTTGACCATACCATCATTAATCGTCTCATTGTTATCCACGCCGACTTCAATTCGTACAAAGCGGTTTGAAACAAACAACTCGGTCTGCTGCGGATCAAACGGCACCCATCCCAAATCAGGGAACCAGACTTCAATCCACGAATGTCGACCCTGCCCCATCTTAAACGTAAACTCACCCTCCGGTGTGTTAATTGCGTACGGCTCCTTCAATGTGACACCATTCACGATGCGCGCCGGGATCCCGATCACACGCATGAGCGCGGCGGTAAGATGAGAATAATTTTGACAATTGCCCAGACCCGTTTTAAAACTGTACAATGCGTCATACTGCTTGGGTGGTGTCACATAACGCAAGTGATCCACGACCCATGTGAGGATACGCTGAACCGCATCAAACTCGGTCTTCACCCCCTGAGCCAATGATTTCGCTTTGGCCTGAATATCAGGGTGATCTGACTGCACCTGCTTCGTCGGTTTCAAATAATCCTTCATTGAAGAGGCAATATTTGCAAGCGGGAATGGCGCAGAGGATTCAAGCTGTTTCAGCTCTGTGCGTGTCTCCGCGGTAAACGTCATGGACACATCCACAGGTTGTTTTGGATTTTTCCATTCAGTACGGATAATCGTATTCCCGCGTTTGTCCGTTTCATTCTTTTTACTGCTTGGCTGCGGATTAAACTTGAGGTCAAAATTCTGAATGGCTTGATTGTAAGTGGGTGACTGAAAACTTTGCGGCACAACAAAACTCAATTTAATATACTTCGTCTCTCCCGCAGGTTCCACGCGCTGCGTCATCTGGTACTGGATAGTTGACGCCTGACCGCCATTGATCAGATAGTTTTCGGCAGACAAACGTAACGCCAATCCGACAATAAATAAATATATCATTATACGTTTCATTCGGAGCCCCCTCTATTATATCAGAAATCGGATGTTATCTATTGTCTGGAGTTTACAAATTTTTAAGGAAAAAGTCAGTCATTTTTTTATAGAGATGGATTCTCGCGCTTTTTCCCCGGATAGAATGTTTTTTATTCGGATAAGCCATCATCTCGAACGTTTTACCCGAATCCTGAAGCGTCTGAACCAATTGCATGGTATTCGCAAAATGAACATTGTCATCCACAACGCCGTGAATGAGCAGCAAGCTGCCTTCAAGACTGCCCGCGAAATCGAGTACATTACTCGACGCATACCCTTTCGGATTGTCATCCGGCAGGCCCATGTAGCGTTCCATCCAAATCGTATCATAATTTCGGAGGTCGGTCATAGGAGCCACTGCCGCACCCGCCTTGAAATATCCGGCCCCTTTAGTCATGGCCAGACAAGTCATCCACCCGCCCCCGCTCCAGCCGTGAATCCCGATGCGCGTGGAGTCGATAAAAGCCAAATGTTTGAGGTATTGCGCTCCCGTAATCAGATCATCCAGCCCCTTGCTCAAATCACGATAGGCCAGATTCTTAAACGCATTGCCCATGTGATCCATGCCGCGATTATCCAGACCGAAAATGAGAGTGCCCTGCTGGAGCATGAGCTGATGCCACAAATCACCCTGACCGCGTGTCCATGAATTGTATACGATTTGGGATCCGGGACAACCGTACGTATAAACCAGCACGGGGTATTTGTGAGTTGGATCAAAATCCTTCGGCTTCATTAAAAACGCATTGAGTTCAAATCCGGCTTCTGTGGGAATGGTAAAAAATTCAGGCGTGGATAATTCATAATCCTTCAATGCCGGGATATCCCCCTTCTCGATGAGCCGGACAAGTTGGCCATCACTCTGATGAAGCGTGGTTCGGGGAGGTGTGTCGATGCTGGAGAATACATCCAGATAATACCGGCCGTCATCTGAAAATTGAACGGAGTGAGTGCCGGTTTCATCACTGATTCGTTGGACAGGACCGCCATCCAGAGACACACGATACAACTGCCGTTCAAGCGGGCTTGTCTTAGTGCCCCGGAAATAAAGCCAGCCGTCTTCCTCATCGAGATGAAGCACCTCTGTCACATTCCAATTCCCCGAAGTCAGAGGGCGGATCACCCGGCCATTCAGATCGCACAAATAAGCATGGTTCCAGTTGCTTCTTTCAGACAGCCAAATGAACCGGGATTGTTTCTCAAGGAAAAAGAATTCTTCCGGAAATTCCACCCAGCCGTGTTTGTCCTCCTCGGTGATCACTACACGGGATCGACCTGTCCGGATATCCGCGATAAGCAAATCCAACCGGTTCTGCTTCCGATTCAGCCGCTGAATGACAAGATGCTCTCCATCCGGCAGCCAGTGAATGCGCGGGATATACTGATCCTTCTGATTACCCAGATCCATCCACACAGTTTTTTTGGATTGAACGGAGACCACACCAATCCGAACCAACGCGTTCGGATTTCCGGCTTTGGTGTATTTCAAATATTCTACTGTATTCTGAAGTGGAAGATAATCGGTGATGGGCACTTCTGGCTCTCGCGAGGTATCAAGCTCATAAAAAGCAATGGATCGGCTGTCAGGAGACCAGCTGAATCCGGTGCGGATGTGAAACTCTTCTTCATACACCCAGTCGAACCGCCCGATCAGCAGATCACCGGTTCCATGCGTTGTGAGGGGGATTTCATCTCCTGTTTGAAGATTTAATATCTGGAGATTCCAATGCTTCAAATAGGCCAGATATTTACCGTCTGGGGAAAACGCCGGATCGCGCTCTTCATCCGGATCGTCTGTCAATTGCTTTGTCTTTTGATCGGGCATAGAAACCAGCACAATGTCATGTGCGCTCGGTATTAAAATAGATTGGCCATCCGGTGCCCAATGATAATTGGGGAGCGTGAACCGATTTTCTCGGCGCGGTTTTATCAAATCAGAAATTTTATCCGAGCTGATTAAAATGGAGGATATACCACTCTCTGCATCCACACTTTCGATCACAAGTCGATCAGATGCCTTGTCATTTTTATAATGCGTAAAAACCCGTGTTTGTGGAATCCATTGCACCTGATTCAGCGTTTTGGTAGAGAACTTAGAGGTTCCGTAAATATCCTCCACGGTGAGTTGTTTCTGACACCATCCTGTTGCAATTTGGAGGAAAATTAACATGGATAAACTTACTCTGGTCCAGATTGTCATGAATTGCTCCGCATAGAATCAATCTTATTCAAATTTCTGGAATTTGCTTCAAGTTTCATGCCCGGAGTTATTATATTTGTAATAATTAGCTGAAATATAACATTGATTTAATAAGGACCAAGCAATTTTAAAAAGCATCCCTTTATATAAATCATAGTATAAGTATGCAACCTTATTGTAAGTTGAATTATACGATTTTTTGCTTGACATTCATAATGAAGTTCGTTACCATAAAATAGCAACGAACTTCTAGGGTCCTATGTCACAACATTACAAATCTGTATCGTATCCAAGAGCACTTAATAAAAACAAGGAAACTAAAGTGCTCAAACTTGCTTTGAATAAAGATGATAAAGATCTTATCTATCTAATCAAGGATTTAAATTCTTCTCAAATGAGGGGCCTACTTAATTTTAAAACATATGAAGAACTTGAAACCAAAGCCATTTATGATAATCGGTCATTAAATAATACATGTTTATTATTAATAAAGGAGAATATACAAAAATATAATATAAATTCAAGAGAACAATTCGAACTATTTTTAAATAATAATAATTTTAATATATCGAGCAAATCAGCCACTTTTCAAAATAATAGAAAAATGGGAATCTTTAATTGGTACCCATATATTGAGGGTTTCTCATATGATTTTGTTGAGAAAATAATAAAGGATGTTGTAATTGAACCTAAAACCATCTACGACCCATTTGCAGGAACAGGAACGACAATATTAGTGTCTTCGTTGAAAAAAATAGATTCCGCTTTTTCAGAAATAAATCCTTTTATGAGATTTATTATTAACACGAAGATACAAGCATTAAACGAATACACTAATCTGATAATGCCCAAAATAAATGATATTAATAAATTTTTAAATAGATTACACTCCGTCGATATAACAAGTTTAAAACTAAATAATATAGAGCTAAATCTATTGCAGAATGGTTTTTTTAAATCGGATATATTAGTTCAATTATCTTTAATAAAACGCAAGATCAATAATCTAAAACAACCCGAAATAATAAAAAATTTATTAAAAGTAGCACTAGCTTCAATAGTAGTTAAAGAATCGAATATGATTAGGCGTGCTGATTTAAGGTATAAAAGAGAGAATGAATTATTAGAAATTGAAGATGATGTTATAGGGCTATTTATTAATAAAGCAAATAACATTTTTAATGACCTTGCGCATAATAAAAATGGGAAATATGGTATTACGGATTGTATTTCAGAAAATGCAATGTGTATAAGTAGCAGATATAATAATAAGTTTGATTTAATCATCACTTCACCACCGTATGCAAATGGCACAAATTATTTTCGAAATACTAAATTGGAATTATTATTTCTTGAATTAATTAATCATGAAAATGACTTAAAGAACCTTAGATCAGAAGCCATTACTGCCGGAATAAATAATGTGTCTAAAAGAAATAAAAAACCCGAATATCTTTATAATGTTGCACCAATTGTGGTAAAATTAGAAAAGGATAAATATGATACAAGAATCCCAAAACTAGTTGAATGTTATTTCAGTGACATGAAGATCGTCTTTAAGAATATGCATCAAATAATGACAGCGGATGGAGATTTTTTTATAGATATTGGCGATTCAAAATTTAAAAATGTGCATGTACCATCTGATAGATTGTTTGAAGAAATTGCACATGATATTGGCTTTGAACTTATTGATAAATTAAAAATCCGAAATAGATTTTCCAAGGACGGCACTCTCCTTGGCCAATATCTTCTCCACTTCAAGAAAGAAAAAAAATATTCAAGAAAGCGTTCTTCAAATGGTATAAAACAAAAGCTAATGAGGAAAAATGTTGTCTCATATAAAAAGGATTCTGCTGCACAGCTATTATTAGACAATTGGGAGAAGTTTCGTGATGACATCCCATATAAAAACACCCCTTTTAATAAAAGGAATTGGGGTAGTCCTTTACATTCATTATGTTCATATCAAGGAAAGTTAAAACCTGCAATAGCCCATTTTTTAATTCAATATTTCACAAAAGAGAAAATGCATATTCTGGACCCCCTGTCAGGGGTAGGCACAATTCCTTTTGAAGCTAGATTAATGGATAGAATTGGTTATGGAAATGATTTATCTTTTTTGGCATACTCAAATACTTTTGCAAAGTTAGGTATATTTAATGTTCAAAAATGTATCAATGTTATCAACAATCTTCAAAAACATATTAATGAGAACACACCTACAGATACCGAAATAAATACTGTTGATATTGGCTTCAATAAAAATCTTTTGGACTATTACCACCCGGATACTTTCAAAGAAATTTATTCAGCACGGAAATACTTTATTGAAAATGGAATTAGCTGTTCAACTGAAGCAGCTATTTTTGCTAGTGTTTTGCATATCCTTCATGGCAATAGGCCATATGCTCTTTCACGAAGATCTCACCCAATAACACCATTTGCTCCACAAGGTGAATATATTTATAAAAATTTAATAACTAAATTAAATGAGAAATTGAACAGAGTAATTAATGGATTTAAGATTATTAACAACAATCAGGGTCTCGCAGTTTGGGGAGATTTTAAAAACCTCAATCAGATAATAGAACATCAAAGTATTGATTCTATTATTACATCACCTCCTTTTTTTGATTCAACAAGATTTTATATGAGTAATTGGATAAGAATGTGGTTCACAGGATGGAATAGAGAAGATTT
>JABMRT010000017.1 GCA_013202295.1 Candidatus Zhuqueibacterota bacterium | reverse complement strand
GGCTCAAAGGCCATGTCGGCAAAGTATTGGTGCTATACCGCTGATGCACCAGCGCGTAGGGACTGATGAACCGTTCGTCTGTCAAATCTGGATAATAGAGGGGCAGCTGTGTACCGACCAGCAATCCCTTATAATTCACACAGTAGCTGGACAAGCTGACCACATAGAATTGACTGGTATCACCCTTCAGGACTTTCACTTCTTTTTCGACCATTCGACGGATGATGTAAAGTTTGCGGTCGAAATGATCCTGTTTTATTTCTCCTCGACCCACAAAAACCTGATAACTTAACGGTTCAATGGCTTTGGAGAGCTCACCGAGATGGCTGTTATCCGTAGGGACCTTCCGCCAGCCCAATAGGTCACAACCCTCCTGCTGAATATGCTTTTCGATAATGCCCATACATTGTTTTCGCAGTGCGTCATCGGATGGAAGGAAAATCATACCAATGGCATAATGACCATATTCGGGAAGATTGATTTCTTTACACAACTCACGAAAAAAGCCGTCTGGAATCTGAATAAGAATACCCGCACCGTCGCCTGTGACCTTGTCTCCTCCAACCGCACCCCGATGTTCTAAATTAACAAGGATCTGAATACCTTGTTGTACGATATGATGATGCGGCTCGGCATCGATGCGCGCTACAAATCCGACACCGCAGCTGTCATGCTCATATGCAGGATCGTACAATCCGAAAGGATTGATTTTTCCGGATGCGTCGCGTTGTGGTCCAGATTGTTCCTTTATCATTAAATGGTTCCTTTATATCTCAATATATAGCAAGAAACACCCGCCAACAATTCTTAAAAGAATCAGGCAGGTGTAGACATGTAACGGAACTTCATTTGAAGGATTTGAATCAAAAAACCCTCAAACAAATCCGGAATGATATTGCGTTACATGATAAAAAGCATTTCTGAATATTTGGGCAAAGGCCACAAATCGTCAGGCACCAGACCTTCAAGCCGATCCACAGGCTTTCGTGATTCTTCAAGCAAATCCACAATATGATCTGAGAAATATTTTGCCCTCTCAGGGAGATCCTCGATTGTCGATCCCTTCTCTAATGTATTGCGGAGTTTTTTACAGCCATTCTGCATGGATTCAATATCATGGCTGACGTTCTTGAGCAATTCAATCTGGGATTCCGGTTTTATATCTGAAACCATACTGCCCAGATTCTTAAACCCCTGCAGGATGTCGATCAAATCTTTCTGATAGGTCAAAGCCACCGGCAGAATTCTGGTCTGAACGAGCTCACAATATGTTTCGGTTTCGATCTCAAGTGCCATAATATACTGTTCAAGCTTGGTAATATAGCGTGATTCAAGTTCTTCTTTACTATAAACACTCTGATGGAGTAACATATCCATATTCTTCTTACCCACGAGAGCATCAAGAGCATAACCTGAGCGCTTCACATTGGACAATCCACGTTTGACCGCTTCTTTTTCCCATTCTTCAGAGTAATTGTTACCTTCATATCGGATGGGCTCAGTCTCAGTGATATATTTCTGAAGAACATTCAACACAGCCTGTTTAATATCTTTTACTTCAACCAAGTTCGCAGCAATATCTTCTGCGATGAGATTCAAGGATTCGGCTACAGCTGCATTTAACATTGTGTTGGACTGGGAAACAGATGCGGAAGAGCCAATGGCACGAAACTCAAATTTGGATCCCGTGAAAGCAAAGGGTGACGTGCGATTTCGATCAGTATTGTCTCTCATAATATGGGGTAGCTGACCGAGTCCCAGATTGATCACAAACTCATCGGTCGCTTTGGCCGTTCGCCCTGCTTTGATGTCATCAAGAATAGAACTTAGCTGCACTCCAAGAAAGACGGACATGATGGCCGGTGGTGCTTCGTTTGCACCGAGGCGATGGTCATTTGCAGCTGAAGCCACAGTTGCACGAAGCAAATCACCATATCTGTGTACAGCTCTTAATGTGGCTACCAGAAAAACCAGGAACTGTAGATTCTCTTCCGGCGTCTTGCCTGGATCAAGTAGGTTGTTGCCCTCAGAATCTTCCATAGACCAATTGTTGTGCTTGCCGCTTCCATTGATTCCGGCAAAAGGCTTTTCATGTAGAAGTAATGCCAGTTTGTGTCGGTTCGCAATCTTCTTCAACATTTCCATGATTAACTGATTACGATCAGAACCTACATTGGCCTCACCATAAATGGGTGCAAGTTCATACTGATGTGGTGCAACCTCATTGTGCCTGGTTTTGGCGGGTACACCAAGCTTGTACAGCTCCTTTTCCGAATCCTGCATAAAGGCAAGTGCACGTTCTTTGATTGAGCCGAAATAATGGTCGTCTAACTGCTGGCCCTTCGGCGGCCTGGCACCCATGAGAGTTCTGGATGTTATCTGCAAATCGGGACGCAGGTTAAAAAATCCTTGGTCAATTAAAAAATATTCCTGCTCAGTTCCGATCGTTGGGACCACTCTCGTGGCCTTTTCATTTCCAAACAGGCGCAATACCTTCAGTGCTGCTTTATTAATAGTCTCCATCGAACGGAGCAACGGGGTCTTTTTATCGAGTGCTTCTCCATTGTAACTGATGAAAACCGAAGGAACACAGAGAATTCCGCCGCGTGGACCTTCAATAATAAACGCTGGACTGGAAGGATCCCACATGGTATAACCTCTCGCCTCGAAAGTCGTTCGGCGACCACCACTTGGAAAACTTGAAGCATCCGGTTCACCCTGAACAAGCTGATTGCCTCGAAACCGTTCAAGTGGTGTGCCATCACGATCAAACTCGAGAAAAGCATCATGTTTTTCAGCTGTCAAACCGGTCTGCGGCTGAAACCAATGGGTAAAATGCGTAACACCTTTACTGATTGCCCATTCCTTCATGGCATGCGCCACTGAATTTGCAATACCCATATCCAGCTTATGTCCAGTATGAATGGTATTAATCAGCTTTTCGTATATATCTTTCGGGAGCTTTTCTCTCATCACTTGATTATTAAACGTATTCACGCCATAATAAGAGGAAGCATTCTCGAAATGACTCGCGCGATCTATTGCGCCATTCTTGGCAATGGCAATTAGAACTTTCTTTCGAAGTTCTGCGGAAATGGATTTGGTCGGCATTTGTATTCTCCTTACTATTTTTAAAGAAAAAGCATTACCAAAGCCAACACATTGCTCAGAAAATGCCTGTTTCAATAGCTGGGGCGGTAGGACTTGAACCTACGGTATCCTGGTTAACAGCCAGGCGCATTGCCAACTATGCTACGCCCCATTGTGACTTGCTATTTCATCAGGCAAGAGTTGTACCAAAACAAGAAAGGAGCCATATAAGTATTGTAGCTCTATAATTAACTATACGTTATAGCTCTAGCATTGTATAATAGTGAAATGAGATTAAAATTACATTTTTGTTGTTATTGTTTTTATATATAACATATTTGTTGTTTAAACTTATTTCAAATTGTTTACAATAGATAAAGTAAAGCGTTTTACGGCCTAGACGTCACCAATATGGTTGAACGTAAACTGAATACTAAGACAAGAGCCTGTTATATAGTGCGACATAATGACATTTATGTATTCTATTGCTTTTTATATAACATTTTTGTATCTTTCTACAGCATTACGTACAGAGGTAGTTAGTTATTTCATAAGCTTAAGGAATGATTTTCTTATAAAATAACTATTATATAACGGTAGCTATGCTTCAGTATATACTGCCTTTGGAGTATGTTGTAGCTGTGCCCCTCGATTTTTTCTAAAATTAAAAGGCACATGAATTGCCTGTTTACTATTAAAGAAGCAAATGTGTATTTACTTTTGAAAATTGAACTTTTTTGCATTTTATATGATGGAGATGGACATGACAAATCCGAAAATAAAAACCAATCCTAAAAATGCTCAGGATAGCTCTGCCACGAGAAAATTTGCAATCCTGGTTGAAATCAATCAGGCTGTCAGTCGAAATCTCGATTTGCATGACTCTTTACAGGCCACGCTTCAAATACTGGAGAACTCATATAATATTATATCTGGAGCAGTTTTCCTGTATGACGATGACGAAAACGCACTGACCCTGGGTGCGTCGATTGGATACCGTGCGGATGTCATGAAAACGAGCTACAAAGTAGGAGAAGGTTTAACCGGCCGAATTCTCGAGACAGGCAAGCCAATTATTGTGCCCCAAGTAAGCAAGGAACCACTCTTCCTGAACCGCATGAGTTCGTGGAATCCTGACAGTGATAAGGAACAAACCTTTATTGGTATCCCGATTACTTTAGATTACAAGGCCCTGGGTGTCCTGATTGCAAATCTGCTCTATAACACAAAAAGGGATTATGACAGTGCCCTGCAATTCCTTACGTTGGTCGCTTCTGCGCTGCTTCAGCCAATTCGGGCCAAGCGAGTGATTATTGAGGAGCGTCAAAGATTAACAAATGAAAATGTAGCCCTTAAACAAAAGCTTCAGCAAGAGTATAGTTTTCATAATATTATCGGAAACAGCCATGAAATGCGTGATGTGTATGAGCAAGTAGCTACTGTGGCTCGCGCCGATACTACTGTACTCTTGCGAGGTGAATCCGGAACTGGTAAAGAACTTATAGCCGAAGCCATTCACTATAATTCTCTGCGTCACGACCGGCCTTTTATCCGTGTAAACTGTGCGGCGATTCCGGAGAATCTGATTGAATCTGAATTCTTCGGATATGAAAAAGGGGCTTTCACTGGTGCAGTTTCAAGGAAAAAGGGCCGTTTTGAATTGGCTGACGGAGGCAGCATCTTTCTAGATGAGGTTGGCGAGATCAGTCCGTTGACCCAAGTGAAATTATTGCGTGTTTTACAGGAGCAAACATTTGAGCGCGTGGGCGGTACAGAAACCATTCATGTAGACATTCGCATCATAACAGGGACAAACGCCGATTTGGAGAATATGTTAGTGGATGGCACATTTAGGGAAGATCTTTATTATCGTCTGAATGTCTTTTCAATCTTTCTCCCGCCTTTACGGGACCGGAGAACCGACATCCTGCTTCTCGCGGATCATTTTATGCTCAAGTACAGCCGAAAGCACAGCAAACCGGTCAAGCGGATCTCAACACCTGCCATTGACATGCTCATGAGATATCACTGGCCCGGCAATGTGCGCGAACTGGAGAATTGTGTTGAGCGGGCAGTCCTTGTATGCGAGGATCAGGTCATTCACAGCTATCACCTGCCCCCAACCCTTCAGACTGCTGAAAGTAGTGACACGATCTCACAATTAACTTTGGAGGAAGCAGTAGCTTCTTTCGAAAAGGAAATCATCCAGGATGCTCTGAAAACCACTCGTGGTAATCGTGCTAAAGCGGCTCGTATGCTCGATACTACAGAACGTATTCTCGGATACAAGGTACAGAAATTTAAAATTGACGTGAAGCGGTTTAAGCAGCTATAAATAAAAAAAGGGATGAATTCTATTTCATCAGCATCATCTTCTGCTGTATTGTGCTGGATTCGGTCATTAACCGGCTGATATAAATACCTGACGGCATAACACGGCCGGATGCGTCCCGTCCATCCCAATGGGCTTCATGATTTCCTGCGGATTGAGTTCCATCGAACAGAATGCGTACTTCCCTACCAGTAATATCATATACCGTTAGCTGGACTGACCCGGATTCTGGTATCTCATACGTAATATAGGTATCGGGATTGAATGGATTGGGATAATTCGGATTGAGATTAAATACTCCTGGTTGTGTTGAAAAATCCTCAACTCTATTTATAATAACTTGTTTTAAAGAGACATTATCAATAAAGATAACATTATTGTCTCCACCTACATTAAAAGCGATTCGCACACTCGGATCACTGGGTTCGTCCATAATAAATTCATGCGAAAAATGTTGTGGAAATTGAGTGATAGCAGTCATCCCCTTTTTGCTATAATTTGTCCACGGATTTTGTTCCATCCTTACTTCTGCTTCAATGACACGAGAACTCTCTGAATATGCATCAAACTCAAATAAGTACTTGATGCCTTGCACAAGAGGGATATTCGGATATAATACCTGGATATCCGTGTAACGGCTACCCCCCTGATTAACCTGAATCTGAAGCATTTCATCTGCTGTAATATGCTTACTTGCCACAGCATCATTTTGCACTATCCATTGCCAATTCTCAAATCCATCATGAAAATCACCATTGACAACAATATTATCTCCTGGATCTATTAAATTAACATTGATAGATTCTTCGTTCGAAAAATCACTTTCATCACCAGACTCATCAACTGCTGTCACTCGTAAGAAGTATTCTCTTCCA
The DNA here is from genome assembly GCA_013202295.1 of Candidatus Zhuqueibacterota bacterium. Lineage (GTDB taxonomy): Bacteria > Zhuqueibacterota > QNDG01 > QNDG01 > JABMRT01 > JABMRT01. The sequence continues at coordinate 12,998 of JABMRT010000017.1, read as the reverse complement.
TTTTCCAGATTAGCTAGTTGGATATAAGGATCAACTGATGTCGCTATGATGTCCTGTGGATTCGGATTCAATCCACCATAAATATTATAATGATCTACATCTAGATCTCCAAATTTATTAAAAATCAAATTGACCGTATAAAGGGAATATTCCGTTATTAAATAGGGTGCTCTTGCTTTGCCTTCCCAAGGATATTTAAAGACACGGTAACATCCAGTTGGTACTGTAAAATTCCACTCTAACAGTTTTTCATAACCTTCACTCACTTCTGTACATCCCCAACCGCCGGCCCAATTAATCAAGACATTACCGTTATCATGCTTTTGAACACTTCCCCATGAATGGGTATAAATGGGCGGATCCTTGTCATATTCCCATCTCTTCAGGGCAGTCATATTGATTTCATCTAATTCATATTCAACCACACGAGATATTTGTGAAGATCGATGATTCCCATTATCAAAAAGCAAATAATTCCCGTTTGATAGGCTGCGAATGCAATGTTGATAAGAAAAACCTTCTGGGTCATTTAAAAAAGTAAACTGATTTTTCACACCACCAAAACGCCATATTAGCTCACCTGTCTGACGATCAATTTTTGTAACCTCACTTAGATTGCGACATGAGACAAGAATATTGCCATCGACATCCAAATCTATCGCATTTACATGAGTGAAATCTATTGTTGGTGCAGTTAAATCTTCATGAACAGCATCAGTGATATCATAGTGATCCCAGCAACGCCATTCTAACACGACATTCCCTTCGGAGTCTAATTCCTGAACCAAGCTGCTATGCACTCGTGCTGATGGGTGACCATCCTCAACGACTTGATTTAAATCGACAGTCAGTGTTTCATTCCCAATTAATAAACAATGTTCATCTGGTAGAATAAGTAGTTCATGGTCGTTTGTGTAATGACCATTTCCACAACGAATCGTATCAATTACAGTATAAGTAGAATCCATTACAACAAAGCCATTTACGGGAGATCTAACATAATGTGTTAACACATTGGTTGGTTGCAGCTTGAAATCATAAGAAAGCGAGGGCGTTTTCTTATAGTAAACAGGCCTGATCATCTCGTCAAAGATGATGACATAAAAACTATTATGATCAGCATTCCATGTATTTACAAAATAGTTGCCCGACGCGGGATTCTCTTTTAAATCAATCACCGTGAGAGGAAAATCACTCGGTACAGAGATACCATTTATTATATGAACATTATCTGAAAGCCTATCTCCATTTAAATCCAATTCGAATTCATTCTTGATCATATTATTAATTTCAACAGGAACATCAATTTTAATATAATTGGAAGTAAAATAATTATACTTAAATTCACCTGTGTTTTCTTGTATTCGAACTGTTATCATTTCACCCAGAGAAAAATCATTATCCGGCTCAAAGATAAGGGTTTTATTATCATCAGAGAGAATGACTCTCCCTTTGTGCTGCCCGCTTTTACTACCGCTTACATTAAAATTAATTTCTAACATCCTGTAAGAAATATCATTATCTTTCCGTATAATGATATTTGTTTTTGGATTCACATATTTTGAATCAGGTAGAGGATATGTATAAATAATTTTCGAATAAACATTGCCAAACAGAAATAAGACAAATATAAATAAACATTGAAATACCTGAATGTTGTAAGAATGTACTTTCATCCATTTGTGAAACACTGATGATCTCCTGTTATCATATCGCGTTTATCTATTACCGGATAGAAGTTAATCAATTTATGATCAAATGGGAATGATCAACATCAGATCATTCCCATTTAAAATTTCACTTAATGGAACTTTTGTGTTCTAGAAAACTTGTCTTATAATTATTTCATCAGCATCATCTTCTGCTGTATTGTTTGGAATTCAGTCATCAATCTACTGATATAAATACCTGACGGCATGACACGGCCGGATGCGTCTCGTCCATCCCAATGGGCTTCATGATTTCCGGCGGATTGAGTTCCATCGAATAGAATACGCACTTCCCTGCCAGTAATATCATATACTGTTAGCCTGACTGATCTGGATTCCGGGATTACATATGAAATAGACGTTTCCGGATTAAACGGATTTGGATAATTGGGATAAATGATGCAATTCTCAGGCAGACACGCTGATTTGACCTGAACCGGACCAAATTTCTCAATCTCTCCGTCCATGTACAACGCTTCGATTTTATATTCATAATTTTTATTTGGAACAATATCCGAATCTGTATAACAATATTCAGCGCCACATGATGAGTTGCCACAACTGGGTATTGCACATTCTGTCAGACATTCAAATCTATCCACTCCGAGTTCAGATCGCCAGACATGAAATCCGATGCAATCCACCTCACTCGCGGTTTGCCAGTGAAGAGTAATCCCTTTCTCCATTTCAGACACAGCATATAAATCTGACATCTGAACCGACAGCGATATGTCTCGTTCTGCGATCAGAACCCAGAGCCACCAGGCCGCATAAGCTTTCTGATTGGCATTTAAGGGATCACTATGGGCTGAGCCACAACTATACCAATCAGTACCTTCCGTGTGAAGAGCTCGCCATTCGGTTGCCCAGTTGCCACCTGTATAACCACAAGCATCAGTGACATATTGATCCCCAAAATAAGTGCCGTCCGGATTATAACATTCGATATCATAAAAATCATAAAGAACTTTGTTATTGGTAATACAATAGTTACGTATCTGTTGATTTCGTATATGCAGATTTCCAGTCAACCCACCACCATCAGCATGTCCGGTCATATACACAAAAGTCACACCGTAATAAGTAGCCTCTAATGCAGTCATCGGATCTAGATAGTTACTGATCATGGAGGCTTCGGACTGAGAAGACGCCTGCCCGCACCAAGACCAAATAATCACATTGACATCAGGATTATTTGAACCACGGCCATCTCCATTTGCAGCCCCCAGGTACGCTACTGTATTATTCACCCAATCAGGATAATATCCCACATCCCCACCCATGGCATAATCATGCAAATCCAGAGCGCCGCCGGTTCCGCCATTGTTCCATGCGAAAGTATTGGTTGTATACGACATTCCTTTTCCCCCGCCATTGGCGAATGCTACCAGACCGCTCATGCCGTCTGTGACCTGGCTGCCGTGTGATGTATGCCCATAGGCGATGTGTAAAGCAGATTTGGCATCGTCAATCCGGGATTGTGTAAGCGGAGTAATATCCCTATGGTTGTGATCAACAATGATACCTTGTGCAAACAGACCCTGGAAAGACAATCCAAGAATGAGTGTAAAAAGTAGAATGCGTTTTCGAAACATGCGCATCGGGCCCCCCTTTGGCTGTATTCGGTATTAGGAATGGATTAATATAAAGAATGACGAGGCGAATGTCAAACTATTCTATCGTCATATCCATGACATCCTTGACAAAATCATGTGCGATCCGTAAATTAAGAAAACTTAACTGGTTTTCAATTCATATAAAGCGAGGTCTTGATGGAAATTCAATTTCACGGCGCAGCCCAGGCGGTTACTGGTTCCATGCATTTATTGACTGTGGGCGATGAAAAAATCCTGCTCGAATGCGGTCTCTTTCAAGGCAGGCGCCAGGAAGCATATGAACGCAATTGCAATCTGCCTTTTGATCCGAAAGAGCTCACCGCCATGGTGCTCTCGCATGCACACATGGACCACAGCGGCAATATTCCCCAGTTGGTCAAAGGCGGATACGAGGGCAATATCTTCTGCACCCACGCCACACAGGATCTTTGCCGGGTAATGCTGCGCGATTCAGCGCATATTCAGGAAATGGACGCCAAGTACATGAACAAGCGTCAGGACAAGAAAGGATTGCCACACGTCGAACCGGTCTATTCCATGGCGGATGCGGAAGCCAGCATGAGTCAGTTTGTGGGCTTGGGATATAATCGCTCTTTCATGATCACGCCCAATGTGCAAGTTACTTTTTTGGATGCCGGCCACATTCTCGGCTCTGCGATTGTGATATTGGATATTAAGGAAAATGGAACCACGAAACGTCTTACATTCACGGGTGATCTGGGAAGAAACGACCAACCTGTCATCAAGGATCCGGTTCCTGTTAAAGAAACGGATTTCTTTATTACCGAATCCACTTACGGAAACCGTACACACGACGCAGTCGGCGATATGAAAGCCAAACTACAGTCTACCATCGACCGCACAGTCAAACGCGGCGGTAAGATCATCGTACCCTCTTTTTCGGTGGGACGCACCCAGGAATTGGTTTATTTTCTTCACGAACTCTTTAATGAAGGCGCACTGCCGGAGATTCCGATTTATATCGACAGTCCCCTTTCCGTGAACATTACGGAGGTATTCCGGCTGCATCCGGAATGTTTTGATGATGAGACCCGAGAGGAATTTCTTTCGAATCATCAGGATCCCTTCGGATTTTACAGGCTCAAATACATCCGGCAAGTCGAGGAATCAAAAAAACTCAATTTGTCCAAAGAGCCGTGCATGATCATATCCGCATCCGGCATGTGCGAAGCAGGGCGCATTCTGCACCATCTGAAGAACAATGTCTCAGATCCTAAAAATACGGTGCTTGTGGTTGGATTCATGGCTGAGAACACACTCGGCCGCCGGATTGTGGAACGCAAACCGGAGATTAAAATTTTCGGAGAAGTGTATCCTCTCAAAGCTGAGGTCGTGATTACGAATGGATTCAGCGCCCATGCAGACAAGGATGAGCTTATTGGCTATTTCAATCAGTTAGATAAGAACCGGCTCGCACACACCTTTATTGTACACGGCGAACCGGACAGCACCGAAGCATATGCGAGTTCCATCCGTGACACGGGATTCAAAGATGTCAGTGTTCCTGTACGCGGTGAGAAGTTTCAGTTGTAAGATTGGTGGATATTAATTGCCAATTTAAACCTGTCAGGTTTTAAAAACCTGACAGGTTTTTTAATGGTAATGGATAGAATAAAATTAATTTAACATCCCAAAGACCACACATTTACTTCTGCAACACCAGCTTCCTTGTCTCCCTAAAATCTCCGGCTTCCAAACGATAGAAATAAATACCGCTTGCACGATTCTCACCATTCCACTCAGCTGTATATACTCCGGGAGATCTATTCTCATTGACCAGTGCAATGATCTCTTGACCAAGTAAGCCGTAGACTTTTAATGAAACAAAACAAGGTTCAGGAACCTGGTATTGGATGGATGTGGTTGGATTGAACGGATTTGGATAGTTCTGCGCAAGACTGAAGGTGGTGACCATAGCAATTTCTTCAGGATCATCCACATCCGTATCAATAAAGACATCGGAGAATTGAACCGTTCCAAGATGACTCGGATTAGCCCAGCTGATATCATCATTTGACCACCAGCGGGTCCACACATCACGTCCGCCTCCGTCATTGTCATTATTTGATACTTCTAAGCCCATCAATTGTCCAATGACAGGTGCCATTCCCGGTGCAGCACCCAGATCCATCTGGGCTTCAATCGTCCACCCGAAATCAGCTGTGCTAAACACCACATTCGCAGGGGGTGTATCTGTGTAAACAAAAGCATACTCGGTATCATTGGCATCGTGCGAAGTGGTTTTATCATTATTTCCATCAATAAAAATCTGAAAGCCGTCATTCATATAAGAATCTCCATGAGATGTATTAATGACATCATCAAACACATCGGCATAGAAATAAAGCATACTCCCCTTCCACATCAACTTGTAATCAAACCGGCAATCATTGCAGCCATCCAGATTGGTCGGGTCAAATGGCGGATCAAACAATACGCCATCAGATCTATCCACAAATATATTACTGCTGACCCAGGGGATTTCGTCCCATGCATCATCGCCTCCCAATCCGTCAATCGCCGGAACATCGGGTGTCATCAACACATACATGGGATCGGCAGCAATATAATCTGTGGTCTGCGCAGTACCGAACAGACTGGGATCCTGCCATGAATTATTACTCGCAGACCACCATTTCAAATTATGATCTCGGCTCCCGCTGTCATTGTCAAGAAACGCGATATCAAAACCAAAGGTATGATCAGGCCCCAGAGCAAATGTCATATCACTGGCTGGAATTTGAATCTCGCAATTGTAGCCATTGTCTGTGAGCATCCACGCGAAGGATGAATTGAGGGCGTTCCCTGTACTTTCTGTGCTTGTATTGAATACATATCGGATCTGAACATCATTGGCATCATACCCTGTGCCTGCATCGTTTTTGCTGTTATCCCCGTCAAAAAAGAGTTCAACACCATCATTCAAATGGGATTCAGCATTGGATGTATTGAGGACATCGTCGTGCGCTCTGACAAAAACATAATAATTGTCTTCGTCCCACATCATTTTAAAGTCGGCAAACGCATCCATCCAGTCATCGGGTGCCGTATCCACATCCAGACTCGGTTTCTCTATGGGCACGGTTTGAGCGGCGTACCAGGCCGGATCCATCTCGCCATCGATCACAGGAGGCGCTGCCACCATTGGCACATAGAGTACAATGGGACCGGCTGACACTGTGGTGCCTGCATCATATCCCGTGTTGTTGCTTTCATCGGATTCCGGGACACAACTAACAAAGTCTGCGATCACACCAAGATAATAATCACCAACAGGCACATCACTGACTGTGGTTTGCACCACACCGGAATTATATGTCTCTCCCACCCCGAGCGCACCGCTCTCTATATCATCGATTAATTCGTCTGTACCATCAATGGTCTCATCTGTGGATAAATAAATACCGTGACGACATCCCCCCGTTGTAGCCGCATCACCCTGGTTTTCAATAGAAAATTCATAACCGATCTGAGGCCCAGTCGGATCGAGCACTGAGACATCCGTTACGATAAAATCAGGTTGAGCTATGTTTATACCAATTGCGGGGAAAAAAACCTGGGGATTATCAGCTTCATTGTTCTCCAAAACTGCATCGAGGTAATCTATGATGAAGCCCACATAAAAGGTACCGGAATAGGCAGAAACATCGACTGTAATATCCTCGGTGGAAATTGCACCACTTGATAATGCGGATACAGGATCACTGCCAAGTAAAGCGTCTGATGTCGTAATGGTTGCGTCTGATGAAAGATAATAACCAAGCGTGCTCGCACCCGCTAATGATGCCCCATCATTTGTAATTTGAACGCTTATGGTCAGATTTGGATGAGTATATGTACGGTAACATGACAGCCCTTGAGATGTTAAATTCGGATTTGAAACCACAACAGGTGTGCCATAAAATCCACCATTATCACCTTCACTACTTTCTGTTACAGCATAAAGATAATCAACGTATACACCCACATACCATGTACCAGGATACGCAGAAATATCCACACTGGATATCGATTCATCCGAATAAGAACCACCTGTTAATGTTGTAACATAATCAGTACCAATTAAAATGTCTGATGGAGTAATGGTTGAGGTTACAGAAAGATAATAGCCCATCGTACTGGCAGCTGCTGTGGAAAGCCCGGTATTATGCACACGAACAGTTGCGGATACATAAGGTTCAGTATACGTTAAACTGGCAGGACCCCCAGGATCTAGATTCGGGTAGGGCACTGTAATCAGTGTGGGCGTCCACCAATAATTATCTGCCTCGTTTGATTCATCAATAACATCAAGATAATCTATTATATAGCCTACATACCAGGTGCCAGGGTAGTTCGCTAAACTCGTTGTAATCGTTTCGGCTGAAAAACCACCAGGTGCCAGCGATGTCACATAATCTGTCCCAATTTGAATATCAGAAGTGGTAGGAACCTGCCCAGGTGTTGGAACAAGATAATAACCCAGAGTGCTAGAACCTGCATTGCCAGTACCATTGTTTTCTACTGAAAAATCAATAGTGACATCCAAAGTTGAACTATTAAAAGCTACATTGGCAGTTCCTGATTTAAAGTCTAAATTCGGGTAGGGAATCACAACTGATCCAGGAAAATACCAGGCATTATTAGCCTCGTTATCCTCAGTGACAATGCTTGTGTAATCAATAATAAAACCTGCATACCAGGTTCCCGGATATGCAGAAACATCAATTATTGCTGATTCATCGGAATAGGCGCCAACTGCCAATGGGGGAACATAATCGTTTGTAAGATACGTATCCGATGTAGTGATGCTTGCATCAGATGAAAGAAAATATCCCACAACACTTTGACCCGCTAATGTGGTTCCATTATTTATCACACGCACGGCTATAGTCAGATTTGGATAAACAAGTGTACGACTGCAACTTGCAGATACAGCTGTTAAATCCGGCCCGGGATTCATGGAATTGGAAGAATTTTGCTTCTCACCTTCAGACTGGATAGCCTGTGAAGAAGTCACAACTTGAGTGGATTGATCTGACTGATTATTAAGCAGCGATTCTTCTAGGGAATTTTGATCCGTACTCACAGCCGCAGTAGAATGTGAAGGCATCATAATTCCACCTTCTTGAAAGGGCTGGCTCTCAGCCTTCATTTCTTTTATTGATTTAGAATTTGCATTCAGAGTTATTTCATTCAGGTCTTGATCTGAATTAAAAAACTCGTTGGATTCTGAAAAGTTTAAACTTCTGGGAAGTTGGTTAGACTGGTTTTCAGCTTGAGCCCCATACACCTCCAAAATCTCAACACTCCCGTCATCACTCACATGAATCTTGGCCAATGGCTGGCCCCAAACAAGTGGTGCTATCATTGTCAACACGACAATGACCACGAATAAGCAATGTACGTGTTTCATGGTTTTTCTCTCCCTCAAATTAATTATACCATCAGTTGGTTTGCGACAAAAGAAAAATTACATACCAGGCAGGAGAAATGATTATCACTCCGGCCTGACAGAGTCATTCTCAGAGATCAGTAGGTTTACGTGTTTGTGTTTCTCAATCAGTTTTCAAACAGTTATATCAATAGAAAACGAGATAGCGATGACACAGACACAAGTTGCGATTCAGAAATATTAATCTTTTCAAATAAAATAGATATTGGATAGTAGTATATTGGATAGAATTATGCAAGTAAAATCTCGGAGGCTACCCCATCACCGTATAGCGCCAAGGGCGACCTGCCGTAGATACTTCATTGAATCATTTTTTTTACAGGATTTTACTGCTTCGCTGAAAGCAAAATCCTTACTGAGGATTGGCAAATATGAGTCTATACTTGTTTACTCATCCATCCTCAACAACATGATCTCGGCCTGTTTGCGAATATTCGCATCTTTGGATTCCTCGGCCAATCTGGGCATCACCTTCCAGGAAGTTTCCCGAGCCCGCCACCAGTTGGGTTGTGTGAACTGCAAGATGTATTGTTCAATCTCAGGATAATAATCGGACCGGTCTAAATATTCAACAAGCACATCCAGAGCCGCTCCATCGTTTAGACTCGAAATCTTGTTCAACACCCATTTAGCAAAATCCACATCCTGAGTCGTCTGAAGAATCACACGGTAATGTGCGATTTTTTCTTCATCAGATAGAGATGCCAAGTTTCCTACCAGAATGGCCATACTTTGAAGGGCCAGTCTTTGTGTTTCAACATCCGCGTCGGATTGACTCAAGGTGTGCAGATCCTTCAAGGGTTGCGCATCGGGCCAATTGGCCAAAGCCTCAATGGCCGCTTTCTGTATCTGATTATCGTCATTCTGACAAGAAGACAGAAGCACCGGCATGGCCGCTCCCTCTCCGATTTGCCCCATCATTTTTAAAAGTGAAATACGGATTTCCATGGACTGATTATCAGTCAGTAGAGGCAGAAAGTAAGTCTCTGTGATGGATTGCTGATTGTCTTTTTTTGCCAGAGTGACCACAGCCATCTGTAAAGCGTTTTGCTCGCGTCTGTCATCAGATTGAATGAGTAGTTGCATCAGATCAGGGATGGTCGTTTCCGATCCCAATTGACCCATGGCCTGAATAGCCTCAATACGAACGCGTAAATCCGGATGCTGTGTATACTGCATCACGGATTCAGACATATTAACAGCACTCCTTGACCCCAGACTTTCCAGAATCAGCGCTTTCATCCGATCGTCACTTTGAGGGAGCCTCGCAACAAGTTCCCGGTCGAAATCTCTGCCGGACAGGATATTCAACGTCCCGGCCGCAGACCGTCCAATCGCACCCCTGTTTTCCAGCAAAGGGAGCACATAGTTCAGACTCGATAGATCCGCTATCTCAGGCAGAACAGCCAGGGCGTGCAAACAAAGCGTTTCGTCTTTTGGATCGAGGAGCTGATGGACCAGCGGCCGGATTCCTGTCTCCTTCCGGTCCGCAAAAGCTGTGACGAACTGTATTTGATGGATTTCATCCAGTCCGGAGAACAGCGCAATGAATTGCTCAATCTGCCTGATTTCGCGAATCTCGCGGATCATGGCCAGAGCGTGTGAACACAAGGCCGGATCGCCATGATTGATACAATCTAACAGGGTTTGTTCTGATTCGTCAGGCTGCGCTAAAACCATACTCCGCAATGCGGCAGACTTCAGGCTGGTATTCGTACCACTCTTGTAGATGGTTTCTCGTATGGATGTCGCGAGTTTTCCGTTTTTCAAGCCGGCGCATTGCAACTCGGCCTCTTGTACCGCGACCAGTAAGGGGTTATTGTCGGATACCTCTATATTGGACAGGGATTTAAGGTTCTGGACATCCCCACTCCTTCCCACGGCCCGAACCACAGCCAGCACCAGATCCGGATTCTCATCCTTAAGAAGTTTATGCAATGCCTTCAAAGCGGTCTTGTCCCGCCTGAATCCCAATTCATGAACAATCGCCATTTTCTGGTCCGATCCGGCTTTGGGAAATACGTTCAGGAGGAGTTGGGTGACTTCATGATCTGGATTCATAGACAACGCATACAGAGCCGGATCAAAGGTTACATCATCGCGTAACAGCCGATCAAGTAGCGGGAGAGATTTTTTCGATCCGACCACACCCAGCTTTTGTGTAAGGAACTGCAGACCAGCGGGTAAAATATCACCTTCCAGCGTTTGGAGAATTCGGACTTCCAGCTGCTCTTTCAATGCCGGCACGTCGAGAACTTGTACAACGACGCTGTCCACTACGGCCAGAGCACTGCGGTCAGGGCCCGAACTGTATTGGGCCACACCCTCTAACGCCTGATTTAGCATGGGGAAGCGGACATCCAAAATATTGGATTGTGCGGGTAGCGCAGAAAATATGCTGAAAATACATACAACAATTAACCAGCGCATGAAACCGCAGGAGGGGGTGAAATCTATTTGTTTTTTATTCATAATAACTCCAGAGAATTGGATTCCTGATGATCTGCAAGTGTTTACAGGTGCCACGGTTTCCGCATAGGACGTCGCATCATACGCGTAGCTGTTTCATCATTTAAAATAGTTTCGGTATCTGGATCAAATTGGAGGGTTCGCCCCAACAGCATAGCGATTTGCCCCAAATGCCCTGGTGTGGCTGAACGGTGTGCGACTTCGCACGGGGTAATGGTGGGCTTTCGTGTTTTTACACAATCAATAAAATTCTGGCGGTGTTCCACTGTTTTATAGAGATGGATATCTTCAGGACCGAAACTTGTGTCGAGCAGATTTTTAGGGAAAGCATCCCTATCACCCCGTGTCACCCAGACCCAGCCGTCCTCACCGATCCACTTGGTACCCATCGTAATTTCATCATACCCGCCTGCAATCACCATCTCCACGCCACTTCTGTATTTCGTTTCAATCCGGTATCGAGTGGGCGCGTCAAACGGCCCATGAGCATTGTAATCTCCTCTGCCCTTAATTTCCACAGGTCCGGTTAACTCACAATCAAGGCCCCAGTGCGCGATATCCACATGATGTCCAACCCAATCCATCAATTGACCACCGCCAAAAGCAAGTTGCCAGCGCCAGTTCCAATGAGTTCTGCCTGGAAAATAGGGCACATATGGCGCCGGTCCCACCCAGAAATCATAATCCAATTCAGGAGGAGGTTCCACCAAGTCCATTTGTCCTGTCTCATTCCATCCTCGAATACTATACCCACTGGGCAGGCCGACTTCCACCCGATGTACCTTGCCGATGCGTCCGTTTCGTACCAGTTCACAGGCAAATCGAAAATTTTCCTCGGATCGCTGCCAGCTGCCTGTCTGCCAGATCCGGTTGTGACGTTGTACCGCGTCACACATGGCCCGGCCTTCTGCGAAATTATGAGACAGGGGCTTCTCACCATATATATCCTTTCCCGATTCTGCGGCCATGATCGCGGGAATGGCATGCCAGTGATCGGGTGTGGCGATTGAGACCGCATCAATATCATTCCTCGCGATCAGATCACGAAAATCATGATATGCGATACAATCTGAATTGCCGTAACTTTTATCAACAATCTGCTTGGCCCGTTTCAGACGCTCGGTATCCAAATCACAGACCGCCACCACACGGGCCTCGGGAATTCCCAAAAACTGATTCATGTTGGTCGTTCCCATGTTACCAATCCCGATACAACCGATGGTGACCTTGTTGCTAGGCGAGATCATGCCATTTTTCCCCAGCACGGAAGCGGGAATGATCGTGGGTAGAGTGACCAATCCGGCAGCTGAAGCGGCTCTTTTAAGGAACAGACGTCGATTCATCGTCTTGTCTGGATTCTTGTGCATAGAAGTGACTCCTTCAATGTGGATTCAATTCAAAAAGATCATCCGCTGATGAAGCGGATTGACCGTGATTATCGATACTTCACATCAATATGTTTGCGTGAGGATGCAGATTCAAGAATCGCTTCGGACACCAGGGCGGCTGCAAATCCGTCTTCAAACGTGGCTCCCAAAGGTGCGACATCCTTGTCGTGGACAATGCAGTCCAATAGATGGGCCAACTCATGAATGAATGTGTGTTCCCATCCGATCATGTGCCCGTGTGGCCACCAATTCTCCCACCAGGGATGATGGGCCTCGCTGATGAGCACATTGTGAAATCCCTGGGTTTCTTTAGGCTCATCACCCACCCAGAACACATCCAGCTCATTCATGCGCTCAAGGT
>JABMRT010000016.1 GCA_013202295.1 Candidatus Zhuqueibacterota bacterium | reverse complement strand
CTGTTGCAGAATGGGCCGGGCGCCATTATATATTTTCGATCATTTCATCTGTGGTGCTATCGGCGATCATGGTTTTCTCAGCTTTTCAACTTGAATGGGATTATGATTATCGGAACATGGAGCCTGAAGGACTTACTTCGATTGCGCTGCTGGATACTGTGATGGATAAATTTGATTTATCTATGGATTACGCCCTGGTCGTCGCAGACGATATGGAGGAATCAAGAACGCTGGCGGAACAGTACCGTGATCTGCCAACTGTTGCGATTACAGATGATATTTCACGGTTCCTGCCCTCGCAGGTGGAACAGGCCAGACGCAAGCCCCAGGTAGATGACTTGCGGCAACAGATGGCTACTGCCAGCGTACGCCGTAATCTTTCAGAGGAGGAGCTCGCGACCTTGCAGGGAGAGCTAGAGCGTCTGGAGATGAATATCATCGAGATGCAGGATATGGCATTCCTTGGCGGTCAGGATAAAGTTGACGAGAAATGCAATATGATTGTTGGTGATCCTGACCAACCAGAGTCTGGAAACCTGATTGCTGGACTGGTTGGATCATTCCAAAATGACAGGAGAGCGGTAGCTGCACGGCTGGGACAATTCCAGCGCAGCTTCGCCCCCCACTACCAGCAGGCAGTTGTGCAGATGGCGACCACCAAGCCATTTGCCTTGAGCGACTTGCCGACCTGGATTCTGGACCGTTATGCCAATAAAAACCACGACCAGTTTTTGATTACCGTTTATCCCTCCGGCAGCATTTATGACGGCGAATTTTTAAACCGATTTACCGCTGATGTGGAACGGATCAGCGAGAAGGGCACCGGACTGGGGCCGCTTATGGTGGCCATGCTGGATATTTTCGGCCGCGACGGCCGCAGAGCCATCATGTTGACAATGGTCATCGTACTGATTCTGTTGATGATTGATTTCAAACAGCCTCGTATTGCCCTGATGGCCTTTGTACCACTGCTTATGGGATTTTTCTGGATGCTGGGCCTCATGTACCTGACTGAAATCCCACTGAATATGATGACGGTAATGGGGCTGCCGCTGATTATCGGGATTGGAATTGACGACGGCGTTCACATTATCCACCGCTGGGTAGCGGAAGGCAAGGGCCAGATACGGACGGTCTTTGCCAGCACCGGCAAAGCGATCTTTCTAACTTCGCTAACCACCATGTTCGCCTTCGGGTCGCTGATGGGCTCGGCCTTCCGTGCCTACGGGCAGTTCGGCGCCTCGCTCTTACTGGGTGTGTTGGCATGCTTCTTGACCACGACATTGATCCTGCCGGGCCTCATCGGATGGGTCGAGCGGAAGAAGTAAACGTTAGACATTATGGTAGAACTTGAGGTGAAGTGTTGTATCCCCACTGATTGCCCTAGCCGAGCTGGGCGACACCACACTTCACCATCAAGTTCTGGACTTGCTTAAGCCGAAGTAAATGTCGAGATGGCCTCTGAACATTTATTGCAGCGGATCCACTGCACCACTTATGGGAGGGAGATCCATGGAAGTACGAAGGGGCGGTCAATAATCTGGTGGCAAAATTCATCAGGTCCTTACCTAAAGAGTAACAATCAGACAGGATTGATTCTAATAGGAAGCAATGAGGAAAAAATGAAAACTATAACTGTGATTCTTGCGTTATGCGTACTCCCCATGTACATGGAGGCCACAGGCCAGATTGCGGGCAAAATTATTGACGGATCCACGCGCCAGCGCCTCGCTGGAGTTAATGTGAGGGTAAGGGGTACAGACCAGGGCGCAGCAACTGATAGTGCTGGCGTGTATTGGATAAATCATATTCCCGTTGGGAGCTATAGTTTGGAAGTCACTATTGAATAAATTTCTATTTACAACTTTGCCGTCAAATGATCTTGGATTATTAACTCGATCGTTGCCGATTGCAAATGAGCTAACCAAGTTAGGACATAAGATTACATTTTCAAGTCCCGCCAAAGCTCCTAAAAAAGTAATCGCTGATGCAGGTTACGAAAATCTGTCACCCAAACATCCACTTTATGAGATCGGATTTGGAGGGTTCAGCATCAAACGTTTTCGTAAAATTCTCAAATCCAAGCGTCTGCGACAGGAATATGGAAATCTGTTCACCTTTTTTTTCCGGCTTATTCGATCTCTTCCCATAAAGTTTGCCACCTCGTCGCCAGACGTCTGGAATATGGATCATGCCGCCGCCATGGCTGGGATGATGAACCGGAACTTTGTGAAGTCCCAGTGTGATGCTTATATACGGTTACTCAAGGAGTCCAATGCGGATGTGGTCGTAGACTTTTTTAATCCGTTTTCGTGCATTGCGGCCAAAGCACTTCACAAGCCACTCATTACCGTTATCCAAGCCGACGCTCATCCAGACAGCAAGGGATTCATATGGTGGGAAACACCATCCCAAAACCTTCCATCTGCTTTACCGGCGGTTAACAAGGTGCTTGCCAGTTATGGCCTCAAGCGGATAACAAAGATGGAAGATCTGAATATCGGCGATTTAACGTTGATTGTTGGTACCCCGGATACTGATCCTCTTCCAGGTAACCCGGAAGGTACCTATATTGGTCCTCTTCTTTGGCAACAATCCGATGCTGAATTCCCCCCATGGTTTGATGAACTACATCATGGTAAGCCTATCATCTGGGTCTATTCCGGAAATCCACGCTATGCTTCGAAAGCGACGATTGTTGATTCCGAGGTGATTATAGATGCTAGTGTCAATGTTTTGGCCCAGGAGGATGTTCAGGTGGTTCTAACCACAGGGTATCATTCACTACCAGAGGATATCCTTCCTTTGCCTGAAAATTTTCATCATGCGCGGTATGTTCCTGGCCTTGACATGGCGCAGAAATGTGATTTGATGATCCATCACGGGGGCTACGGATCATGCCAGACAGGACTGTACTCAGGCACCCCAGCGGTCATGATTCCAACCTTTTCTGAACGGGAAAGTAATGCTCGCAAAATTGCCATGTTGGGGGCTGGGGAATATGTATTACCAAAAACGGATGACACCAAAAAGAAACATGTTGATCTCGAAGAATTTCGGACAACGGTGAATAAGGTTTTAATGACCCCTTCATATTCAGAGAAAGCGGAGCACTTCAGTGAGCAGCTCAGGGGATTTGGTGGTCCTGAAAAAGCAGCACAACTCATTGCAGATTTTGCCAGGAATAACAATGGAGAGTGAAATTCCTGAATCATTAGATGCTATTTATAACAATTAAGGAGTGTTTTTATGAAATTTTTTAGATCCAAACAAGCCAATACATGGAAATCGAGAGGAAATAATCCAATGAACGAGCATGACAGTGACACAATCCCAGGGAGTCTTGATGAAGCGCGCCGGGGTGCGCGTAAAGGACTTATCCAAAACTTGTGATCCCTTGTCATTATAACTGCCCTGCATTCTTTAGCCAAAAATATAATCCGGCTGACGACAAAATGTTTAAAACAGAAGTAGAAAAAATGGGGATCGAGTGTGTTATTCTTCACCCAGGTGAATCAATTGATGCTTAACAGTAAAAGCTAAGGTTAAAGGCAAGAAGAGTTATTATGATAGTCAGTATTGATCAGGACGCATGCAAAGCTTGTGGAATTTGCGGCCAAGTCTGCCCTCGTCATATCCCTGTGACAGCCGACAATAATGGTAAGAAAATAACCATGATTTCTTCGGAACGTATTGACCTTTGCATTGAATGCGGTCATTGCACCGCTGTTTGCCCCAATCAGGCCATTCAGATCAAATGTTTTAACGAAGAGGACTTCGCCCCGCTTGAAAAACTTGATATTGATGACCATCAATTTCTTTTGCTTATGAAGCAGCGCCGTTCTGTTCGAAGATACAAAGACAAACCGGTTCCACGCGAAACTATTGATCGGATTATCGATGCTGTACACGTTGCTCCGACTGGCACGGGCCGAATGACAACTGGGGTTATTGTTATCGACAATCCCAAAACGCTTGCAACATTATCCGAGCTTGCTTACGGATTGTACGAGGGGTTGGAGAAAAACCTTAAGAATCCAATTGCCCGGTTTTTTATAAGGCGGCAGGTAGGAGAAAAGAAGGTGAGAATGCTGCAGGATTTTGTTATGCCGGGAATGCACTGGTATATCCGTTGGTATAGAGAGGGGAAAAGCAATGAAATCCTGAGAGATTGTCCTGCCCTGATGCTCTTTCATAGCCCCATTTACGAACCAGTAAGTGCAGAAAATTGCCTCATAGCGGCCTTTCACGCCATTATGATGGCCCAGGTTATGGGGATAGGGACATGTTTTAATGATTTGATTCCACCGGCATGCAATAGGGTTCCAGAGATTAGAAATCTACTCGGTATCCTCGATGACCGTGAGGTCTATGCCAGTATCACCATGGGCTATCCTAAATATCAATTCAAACGAATACCCCTCCGGAAATTGGCCGAGGCCCGTTATCTTTAATTGAAGTTCTGTTTAACATAAACAAAGGAGATTCCAAATATGACAAGTCAAACTTCGCACATAGGTCTTGTGAAAGTTGGTGGGGCATGTTGCCATTCTGTCGGTCGTCGTCAGTATCGCGATAGTAGTTGTCGTGGAGTCACCGGATTCAAGGTCACCCTTGGTGATAAGACGCCTATACCTATTCCGCTAAACTCGCAATAGAACGATGAACGAGAATTAGGATCGGAGAGGTCTTTTTGTGGACAGAAGAAAGTTCATCAAAAATGGTTCTATGGCTATGATGGGTTATTCAATATTTGGTTGCACATCAAATCTTGGCGCAGATGATTATGATGATAAGTATAGT
Source organism: Candidatus Zhuqueibacterota bacterium (assembly GCA_013202295.1). GTDB lineage: Bacteria > Zhuqueibacterota > QNDG01 > QNDG01 > JABMRT01 > JABMRT01. The sequence goes on along the minus strand of JABMRT010000016.1, from coordinate 492 downwards.
CATTCTCCAAATTATTACAATGGAAAGTTTCAAAATCTCATAAAGACATCTGAAGGTCCAAATCCAGGAACATCTTTAAGTATGATTTCTGTAGTTATTTTTGGCCAGGAAGAAAGAGAACCCTCTTTTCAGTTACCTGTAAATCAACTTGGTTCTACTTTTTTTAATTCTTCTCCTACCAATGGGCTACGTGTAATCTGGCTTGGACATTCAAGTGTGCTAATTGAAATTGATGGTCGCTGCATACTTACAGATCCGGTTTGGAGCAATAGACTTTTTGTGGGTTTCGCCGGCCCCAAACGATTTCACAAGCCACCCATTCAAATTGACGCATTACCAAAGTTGGATGCTGTCTTGATATCTCATGACCATCCAGACCATCTTGATAAACCTACTATTCTCGCTCTGGCCAATAGAAATAGAGACACAAGATATTATGTACCTTTAGGCTTAGGAGAATATCTGAAAGATTGGGGTATTCCATCAAAGCGT
>JABMRT010000185.1 GCA_013202295.1 Candidatus Zhuqueibacterota bacterium | reverse complement strand
TCTGATGTTTTGACCTTGTACAATGGATTTGATGCGAATGATTTTAAATCCAAAGCGAACTCATCCCCTGATCCAAATCGGATGACGATTACATATACAGGCACGCTTAACGCGCTTCTTGATCCAGAGCCATTACTGAAGGCAGTCCGCATTATAATTGAGGAACATCCGGAAATACGATCTAAAATTAGAATTCGATTTGTAGGCTCTGCTTACGGGATGGATCTGGAATCCATAATTCACTCCTTCAAATTGCAAGATGTAGTTGAGATGACAGGATATGTTTCACATCCCGAGAGTGTGCGAGCTTTGCTTGAATCTGATGTACTCCTTTTGCTGCTCTCATCCACACTCAGCGAAGGCAAGGTGACTGGCAAGGTGTTTGAGTATCTGGCATCCGGCAAGCCGATTTTAGGCATTGTACCGGAAGGCGAGGCCGCGCAGATGATCAGGAAATTTAACGCGGGAAGTGTGGTCCATCCAACTGATGAAAAGGGCATGGTGGATATCCTCCTCCAAATTTATAAAAAGTGGGATGATGGTAAACTGGAATCTAATCCGGTTTGCATGCAGTCACTTCAAAAATATGAACGCCGTGAACAGACACGAAATATAGCTAAACTGTTCGATACCATTTTATCCAAATTAAGTGGAAGTCAATGAAAAACAATTTAAGATTAAGGCGATTTTTAAGCATAATAATCCTGATCCTTTTATTCGGTCTGACCGGCTGTACCAAAGTGCAGCGGGCCTGGCGGAGTGCTGAAAAGCAGCAAAGCGTGCTCGGATATGAGAAATTTCTTGAAGCGCATGGCAATTCCACTTTAGCCGATTCTGCAGTCACCCGGATCAAGCAGATCTACCTCGATGATGCCCGGACGATGAATGCGGTTGTCGGATATGAAGCCTTCCTGAAAAAATATCCGCGTGGAAGATTGTCTGATTCAGCCAGAGTTGCGATTGAAAAACTTTATTATCGCGAGGCATTGATTACGAATCAGATTCCGACTTATCGAAAGTTCATCACTCGATATCCGAACAGCCTTCGCACAATAGAAACACAGAAAGAGATTGATGCCTTGATCGAAGCCAGGCATCCAGAATGCCGGGATATTCATACAGTAAAGATTCTTGTTGAGGATTCTTATCGCCGGCCCCAGGGGCCCATCTATGATTTCAACCTACCTTTCCGTGATGTGGCCAGCCGAATTCTTACCACCCAGGGACTGGATATCGTAACTCCGAATGAGGAAGCTGATGCGACGATGTGGATTCAGTGTGATGGAATTTTGACAAATGATTTAATCACCGCGGATAAAGAAGAATCCATAGGCGCGATTCTCAAATTAGAAGGCAATATTTCTTTTCGAAAAGGCAGAAATACGCTTTCCGAGAAAATATTCTCTGTTGCTATTCACCAGCCGCAGAGTGTTTTGTCTCATTCAAGAGATGTGGATCTGTTATTTCAAGAAGCATTCTGGACAGATGGTTCCTATCCTGCAGAGATGTTCAGGCTTACGGGTGATCTTTTCGGATATGGATCCCTAGTTTATTTCATTGGTTCTTCAGATCTGATTTCAGTTCAAGCTCAGTCGGTGTTGATTGAAGCAGGATTTGGTGGTGTACCGGATTTATTGAGAGTATTCCAATCTGAAGATCCGGCCCAAATTCAGGCCGCGGCCATGATTGCCGGAGCGATTGGTGATACGATAGTGAGTGAGGCCTTGATCGATTTGTTGGACCATCCTGCAGAGAAAGTGCGAACGCAGGCAATTCAGTCAATCGGTCTCCTCAAAATTCAAAGTACGGCTGCACATCTGGTTTCATTGCTGAAAGATCCATCCCTCGAAGTGCGAAGGGCAGCGGCCGCAACGCTTGGCGAATTTCAGGATGCCTCCGTACTGCCATACTTGTTGTCCGCAATAAATGAAGATGATAAGCCCGTTCGATTGGCCGCGATTCTTTCCATTGGCAATATCGCGGATTCATCTGCTCTACCGGAATTGGTTCGATTGTTAAGCGATGAGGATAGTGATATTACAGCGTTTGCATCCGAATCGCTTTTTCACATGGGGAGGAAAGCTGTTCCAATCCTTATTCAGACACTAGATCAAGGATCAAGCCGTGCTCGATCCAGGGCAGCTCGAATTTTGGGACGGTTAAAAGCACCTGAAGCAATTGAACCACTCACAAACACTTTGGGAGGGAATAACGCCGCACTTGCCTCCATCGCGAAGGATGCCTTGAGTCAATACGGTTTACCGGCCCTTGATCCGGTAATGAAAGCAATGAAAAGGCTAAGTGCCCGAAAAGATGTGCTTGTTGTGCTTGGCACAATACCCGCGGCAACAGCGTTCGATACACTGATTCATTATCTCAGAAACGGAACTTCTGAATTGCGTTGGAATGCGGCGAGAGGTCTGGGAAAAACCAGAAATTCAAAAGCTGTACCTTTTTTAATTCAGGCGCTTGAAAACGATCAGGATGTTGTGGTTCGCATAGAAACCATCATTGCTATGGGAGAAATTGGGGATACCCGTTCGCTATCTTCCCTTGAGAGAATTCTGAGTACCGATGACACAGCTCCACGACTCCATGCAATTGAAGCGATTGGGAAAATTCAAAGTCCGCGTACAATTTCGATACTGCTTCCCATTTTGGATGATTCTAATCCTGAAATTGTACTAAAAGCCATTCCTCCGCTGGTGGATCATGCAGACACACGGGTTCTTAAAAAACTAGTTGACTTGTGTGCCCATCCTGATCGGCGAGTGCGAAAGTTGGTTCAGCAAGGCATTCAGCTTCATAGAGATCGTGTCGCACCGCTGCTTGTCCAGGCATTGGGTCAAGATGATCGTAATGTGAAAAAAGAGACTACTGATTTGATTGGCAGGATGCGTGTGATCGAAGCCATTCCACGTCTGCTATCCATGCTGGATGAAGAAGATGTATTCATCCTGTCCGCTGTCAGAGAGGCGATCCTGTATATAGGAGAACCTGCAATACGGCCCCTAATACGGATCTTGAACCATCGGAACATGCGTATCCGAAATCAGGCGATGGATTTACTTGGCAATCTCAAAGCACGATTTGCGATTGATCCTATACTCAGGATTCTGGAAGATGATGCAGCGGCCGTAAAAGCGGCTGAAGCATTAGGCAGGATTGGAGATTCCTCTACTGCGCCTAATCTTCGTGGAAAGCTGAAAACTTATAATCCCGCACTGCTTCAGAAAACCGTTGAGGCGCTTGGTCTTTTAGAAGATTCAGAAGCAGTTCCTCTCATTGTGCCAATGCTTCATTCAAATAATCAAGAATTACGACGGTTGGCGATTCAAGCACTCACGAGAATTGATGACCTGCATTCGATCAATCCGATGCTTGACCTGCTTAAAGATCCCGATCAAAGAGTACGCTCCGAAACTGTTCAAGGTTTGGTAAAATTTGGCGCGGATGCAGTTGACCCATTGATAGAAATAATTAAAACTGGTAAACCATCCTTTCGAAAGCAGGCTGCCGATATTCTGGGTCAAATTGGAACGCCTGCGATTCCCGCGCTGATCGAACTTCTAAAACGTGGCGATACAAAAAGCCAATGGCATGCGCTGGATGTGATTTATACAATTTCACTTCAGGACCCAAAAGATACTCGACTTGTAGAACCACTCATCGCACTTTTGCCAGGCGATAATGAGTATATTGCTGAAAAAATACAGCAGGCGCTTCGAGGCATCGGCAAGACGGCAGTCCCGGCATTGGCTTTAAAACTCCATGATCCTGACTGGAAGATGCGCTGGTCCGTGGTTGAGATTATGGGGTATATAAAGGATCCCCGGAGTCTACGATTGATCCTGCCTATGCTGGATGATCCGAATCATCAGGTACGTGAAGCAACCGCCAAGGCACTTCGCAAGACAACTCAGAAGGATTTTGGCATGAACCGAAAGAAGTGGGCTCGATGGATCGAGAAACATGTCCCGGTTTCGTAAACATAAGGAGTGATAAAATGGATGTTCAAGCAATTCAAGGTGCGTTGAAAGAAGCCGGATTTGACGGCTGGCTATTCTGTGACTTTCACAATCGTGATCCGATTGCATACCGAGTGCTTGGCATGGATTTCGGTAAATTTACAAGCCGCCGATGGTTTTATTATATTCCCACACAGGGAGAACCTGTCCGGCTTATCCACCGAGTGGAGCCCATAAAGCTTGACAGTCTGCCTGGAGAAAAACGATTTTATCTTGCGTGGGAACAACTTCACGCCTCGCTGAAAGAGATCCTAGGCGCGCCCAAGAAAATTGCCATGCAGTACTCGCCCCTGAATAATATTCCCTATGTCTCCATGACGGATGGTGGAACAGTGGATCTGATCCGTTCTTTTGGACATGAGATTGTCAGCTCGGCAGATCTCGTCCAAATATTTGAAGCGGTGATTGATGAGGCAGGATACCAATCCCATATCGAAGCGAGCAAGAAAGTGTATCAAATCAAAGATGAAGCTTTCCAACAAATCGAAAACGCACTCCAATCCGGCAAGTCTGTGACAGAGTATGAAATACAGCAGTTCATTGTCCAACGATTTGATGAGGAGGGCATGACGTGTGACGGGGAAAATCCAATTGTCGGGGTGAATGACCATCCGGCCAATCCGCATTTTGAACCGACGGAAGAGAATACCTATACCATCAAGAAAGGGGATACCATCCTCATCGATCTGTGGGCACGGGATAAAGCAGAAGGCTCGATCTGGGCGGATATCACCTGGTGTGGATTCGCGGGATCAAATCCTCCTGAAGAATATGTCAAAATCTTTTTCATTGACAGAGACGCACGTAAAGCCGGATTGGCATTTATTCAGGATCGATTTACGAAAGGGGAAGCCTGCTATGGTTGGGAGGTCGATGACGCGGTGCGCAATGTGATCCGTGACGCAGGGTACGGAGAGTATTTCATCCATCGCACGGGACACTCCATTGGCACGGAAGTGCATGGCAATGGTGTGCACATTGACAATCTCGAGACCAAAGAACAACGGCAGCTCATCCCCGGAATATGCTTCTCCATTGAGCCGGGTATCTATCTTGAAGGCAAGATGGCGGTGCGGACTGAAATTGATGTGTTCATCACATTGGACAGCAAGGTTGTGGTTGCTGGACCGGAGCAGGAAGACCTTATCCTGCTGAATGTTTGATCAAGATTCAATCAAGTTATATCTTGATATAGTTAATCCAAGCAGAAAATCATGATGGTATAACTGAAAAATGAGGAGGAAGATATGAGGCGGAATAATAAAACAAAATCCATTTCCAGACGCGATTTTTTATGGATCGCATCCGCTTCTTCAGCCGGGATGCTCGTTGCCTGTGCGGTGAATCCGGTAACGGGTAAACATCAATTGGTCCTAATGAGCGAGGGTGAGGAAGTTGCGCTCGACAAGCAGCATTCCCCCCATCAATTCTCATCAGATTTCGGAGAGGTGCAAGATCCTGCCTTGAATAAATACATTACAGATGTGGGGTTAAAAATGACGGTTCTTTCGCATCGACCTCAGATGCCCTATTCTTTCAGAGCTGTGAATGCCACTTATGTAAATGCGTACGCATTTCCGGGCGGCAGTATCGCGACCACACGCGGTATTCTACTTGAGCTTGAAAATGAAGCCGAACTGGCCGCCCTTCTCGGCCATGAAATCGGCCATGTGAACGCGCGTCATACTGCGGGACGAATGAGCAAAGCCATGCTTCTCAATGCCGCGGTGGGTGCAGGTGCGATCTTGATCTCGTCCAAAAATGAAACTGCCGGATTGATTACTGCTGGCCTGGGTAGTCTGGGATCCGGTCTGCTGCTTGCCAAATACAGCAGGGATGACGAGCGTCAGGCAGATGCGCTTGGAATGGATTATATGACCAAGGCGGGATATAGTCCCGATGGTATGATCGGTCTGATGGATGTATTGAAAAGTTTATCCAGTCATAAGCCCAATGCAATCGAGGCGATGTTCTCCAGCCACCCGATGAGTGATGAGCGGTATCAGACAGCCGTGCAATCCTCAAATACTACCCATGCATCAGCGAAGGGCCAGAAACTTTCCAAAGAGCGATATATGGATCAGACGGCCAAATTGCGGAAGCTAAAAGACGCGATTGAGTTAATGCAGGATGGTCAGAAGGAAATGGGACAACAAAACTTTACTCAAGCGGAAACACAATTGAAAGCAGCCTTGAAAAAAGCACCCTCTGATTATGTTGGATTGGTGCTGATGGCCAATTGCCAACTCGCTATGGAGAAGTATCAAGCCGCTGAAGGATTTGCGGAGAAGGCAAAGAAGGTTTATCACAAAGAGGCTCAGGGTCACCATTTGGGCGGAATCGCGAAACTCCTTCAAAAGAAATACAGCTCGGCCTATCAGGATTTCATGACCTATGATAACCTGCTTCCTGGAAATCCAAATACGACGTTTCTTAAAGGGTATACTCAGGAGAACATGGAACATAAACTGGAAGCAGCCTCTGAATACAAGCGCTATCTTCAGGCCGTGAATCAAGGTGAACAAGCAGATCACGCACGCGGGCGTCTGATTGAATGGGGATATATTGAAGCACCAGCACAAGAGCAATAATAGTTCAAATCATGAAAACTTTGAAAAGGACTTCTCTTTGGAAGTCCTTTTTTTTATATTGCGAACGACTATCCGAATCATGAAGAAAATGGTGAGCTGATGAAATCTCTTGAAACTTATTTTGAACCTTTCAGAAAGCAAATTATCGGGCAGGATCTGGTTCATGAATTCCCCACAGGTAAGAAACGGATTCTCTACGCAGACTGGGCCGCGAGCGGCCGGTTGTACCGTCCCATAGAAGAATATCTGTCCAACGTAATTGGCCCTTATGTGGCGAACACGCATACAGAAACAACCACAACAGGAACAGCCATGACCCAAGCCTATCATCAGGCGCATGAGGTGATCAAGGAGCATGTGAGTGCATCTGAAGAGGATGTGCTGCTCTTCGCCGGATTTGGCATGACGGCTGTGATCAACAAGTTTCAGCGTATTCTGGGTTTGCGTGTGCCTTCAAAATACAAGGATCAACTTTCAGTTCACACACAAAAACGGCCACTGGTGATTCTCACCCATATGGAGCATCATTCCAACCAAACGACCTGGGAGGAATGTCTGTGTGATGTGGAGCTCATCCGGCGATCCGAAAGCGGGATGCCGGATCTAAATCATCTGGAAGAAGTTCTCAAATCCCAATCCAACAGGGAAATCATCGGCTCATTTACCGCCTGCTCCAACGTGACTGGTATTCAAACGCCTGTCCATCAAATGGCTGAAATGGTACATGCTCATGGCGGTGTCTGTTTTGTGGACTATTCTGCCTCTGCTCCATATGTGGAGATGAATATGCATCCTGAAAAGCCGGAGCAGGCTCTGGACGCAATTTTCTTTTCGCCGCATAAATTTCTCGGTGGACCGGGTTCCTCAGGTGTGATCGTATTCAATCGTAAATTGTATGATAATCCTGTGCCCGACCATCCTGGCGGCGGCACGGTATTCTGGACCAATCCGTGGGGGGATCATCGATTTTTCAGGGATATCGAAATCCGGGAGGATGGCGGCACCCCAGGATTTCTTCAGGCGATCAAAGGGGCATTGTCTGTCCTGTTGAAAGAGGAGATGGGAGTTTCTGAAATGATAACACGGGAATCCGAATTAAAAAAAATCTTGATTCAGGGATTGAGAGAGGTTCCCGAATTAATTCTCCTTGAACCTGAGCCGAAAAATCGGCTGGCATATGTCTCCTTCTTTGTCCCCGGAGTGCATCATAATTTGATGGTAAAATTGCTGAATGACCGATTTGGGATCCAAACACGCGGAGGGTGTTCCTGCGCAGGAACACTGGGACATATTCTGCTTCATATTGATTCTGAAAATTCAAAGCGTATCGCAGATCAGATTGATCAGGGTGACTGGACTTGTAAACCGGGTTGGGCGCGTATTTCTTTGCATCCGACGATGACGGACACTGATGTGAAATTGATTGTCGAGGCTGTTCAGGGTGTTGTCAAGTGTCATGTGAAATGGGCCAAAGATTATCGGTTTAACAAGCAAACCGGAGATTTTGACTCTTTGCATGGCACTGTCTCATCATTGGATATTCGTTCGACTTTCAAGGTCTTTTAGCGGTAAACTCCGGGCTTTTTCGTCTTGACATTGTCGCATCATTTTGGTATACTTACCGACACAAAATGCGCCCGTAGCTCAGCTGGATAGAGC
>JABMRT010000184.1 GCA_013202295.1 Candidatus Zhuqueibacterota bacterium | reverse complement strand
GTGCATCAGCGGTATAGCACCAATACTTTGCCGACATGGCCTTTGAGCCAGCCCTTCCGTTTTCTCGCGCATAATGGAGAGATCAACACACTGCGTGGCAACATCAACCGGATGCGGGCGCGGGAAGCGATCATGCAATCCCCCTTATTCGGTGAAGATATTGAGAAGATCAAACCCGTTCTTGTTGAAGATGGCTCCGATTCTGCAATCCTCGACAACGCGCTTGAATTGCTGATCATGGCGGGACGGTCTTTGCCGCACGCGATGATGATGCTTGTTCCGGAAGCACATGGTCCGCAGATTCATATGAGTGAGGATAAAAGGGCCTTTTATGAATTTCATGCCGCATTGATGGAACCCTGGGACGGCCCTGCTGCGCTTGTCGTGACAGATGGACGTTACATCGGTGCCACATTGGATCGCAACGGTTTGCGCCCCTGCCGATACACAATCACCAAAGATGGATTGATTGTCATGGCCTCCGAGAGTGGCGTGCTTGAATTCTCCGGAGATCAAATCCGCAGTCACGGACGGCTTCAGCCCGGCAAGATGTTTCTTGTCGATTTAAAACAAAAACGCATTGTTCCGGACAATGAAATTAAAGCCAAGATTTCCCGCCAGAGTCCCTATCGCCGTTGGATCAATGACAAACGCATTGAGCTTCGCGGTTTGTTTATGCCTGCGGAAATTCCGCCAATGGATGAAAAGACATTGCTGCGCCAACAACATATTTACGGATACACGGACGAAGAGCTGAAAATGTTGATTAACCCCATGGCATCACGGGGTCAGGAAGCCATCGGATCCATGGGCAATGATGCTTGTCTGGCCATCCTGTCGGAAAAATCACAGCTGGTTTTTAATTATTTTAAACAGCTTTTCGCACAGGTGACCAATCCACCAATTGATCCTCTTCGAGAAGAACTGGTCATGAACCTTGAAAGCTTTCTGGGTCAGGAGAATAATTTCCTCGAAGAATCACCGGACCAATACCGCGGTTTTAAACTACACCATCCCATCATGACTATTTCGGATGTAATGCGCATTCGTGAATCGGATCATCCGCAAATCAATTCGGCAAACATCCACATGCTGTTTCCTGCCACGGGAAAGTCCGGTGCGCTTGAAGAGGGTATGCAATCCCTGTTCAAACAAGCAGAAGAGGCTATCGAAAATGGATCAAACCTTTTAATCCTTACTGATAAATACACAGATGCAGAACATGCTCCCATTCCTTCACTGCTGGCCACATCCGGTCTGCATCATCATCTCATCCGAAAAGGATTACGCAATTCTGCTGCAATCCTTATCGAATCGGGCGAGGTGAGAGAAGTCATCCACTTCGCATTGTTGGTCGGTTATGGCGCAGATGCCATCTGTCCCTATATCGCGTTTCAAAGCGTGCGTCAGATGGCCGAAGCCAATTTGCTGGATATCGAGAATACACCTGAACTTGCGATGGATAATTATATTACTGCTGTTAAAAAAGGATTACTCAAAACTTTCAGCCGGATGGGAATCTCCACAGTGCACAGCTTTTTTGGTGCACAGATCTTTGAATGTGTCGGTTTTAATCATGACGTCATAGATGCCCATTTCAATGGTACCGCTTCGAGAATCGGCGGGATCGGTTTGGATGAAATCGCAGAAGAGTCATTGATCCGTCACAGACACGGGTTCCCTGTTGAGGGTAGACCTCAATCTATGCTTGAGGCCGGTGGTGCATATCGCATTCGTGTCGGTGGCGAAAAGCACATGTGGACCACAGAAGCGATCTATAAATTGCAGAAGGCCACCCGGAACGATGACTATGCGACATTTAAAGAATTCACACAAATCATGGATGCTCAGGTTAAACAAAACGGCCTTCTCCGCGGCTTATTTGACTTTAAAAAGGGCAAATCCATCCCAATAGAGAAAGTGGAATCGGTTGAATCTATTGTCAAACGTTTTGTTGGGGCGGCCATGTCTTTTGGCTCGATCAGCCGTGAAGCCCATGAGGCGGTTGCAATTGGAATGAATCGCATTGGTGCACACAGCAATTCCGGTGAAGGGGGAGAAGATCCTGCACGATTCAAGAAAGAAGCGAATGGCGATTGGAGGCGGTCGAGTATCAAGCAGGTGGCGTCCGGTCGTTTTGGTGTGACCACTGAATATCTGATGAATGCCGACGAACTCCAGATCAAAATGGCGCAGGGCGCCAAGCCCGGTGAGGGCGGGCAGTTGCCCGGACATAAGGTGAGTGAAGAGATCGCCAAAGTGCGGCATACCACACCTGGCGTCACGTTGATTTCACCGCCGCCGCATCATGATATTTACTCCATCGAAGATTTGGCCCAGTTGATCTGGGATTTGAAAACCGTGAATCGCGAAGCCCGTGTCTCTGTAAAACTGGTATCCGAAGTGGGTGTGGGCACGATCGCTTCCGGTGTGGCCAAGGCCAAAGCGGATGCCGTACTTATTTCCGGTCAGGATGGCGGAACCGGCGCGTCTCCGCTGACGGCCATCAAACATACCGGACTGCCTTGGGAACTGGGGCTTGCAGAGACCCAGCAATCGCTTATAGCCAACCAACTCAGGGATCGAATACGTGTGCAAGTAGATGGCCAATTGAGAACCGGTCGTGATCTGGTGATTGCAACGCTGCTCGGTGCTGAGGAGTTTGGTTTTGGCACAGCCATCCTCGTTACACTAGGATGTATTCTAATGAGGAAATGTCATTTAAATACGTGTCCGGTTGGCGTGGCCACACAGAATAAAAACTTGCGATCCCGTTTCGCTGGCAAACCTGAATTTGTAGAACGATTTCTCCGATATATCGCCCAGGAATTGCGTGAATATATGGCCGAACTCGGTTTCCGTACAGTGGATGAGATGGTAGGCCGAGCAGACATGATCGATTTCAAACCGGCCATGGGTCATTGGAAAACGAATAAACTGGATCTGTCCGGACTCCTTTATTTTGATGAAGATTCGAAAAAGGGGCCACTCCATGCGACTCGCAAGCAGGATTCGAATCCAGTATCAGATCTTGAGAAAGTCCTGATGGATGGTATTCAGCCGGCGCTACAAAGCGGCAAAAAAATCAGCCTTGAATTCCCGATCCGGAATGTGCATCGTACCATTGGTGCGCAAATCAGTGGTGAGGTTGTTAAAAAATATGGTTCGTCCGGATTGCCTGAAGATACCATCCAGATCCAATTCAATGGATCAGTAGGTCAGAGTTTCGGCGCTTTTCTAGTACCAGGTATTTCCATGACTGTAAGGGGCGATGTGAATGATTATGTGGGAAAGGGTATGTCCGGCGGTCGGGTGATTATTGTTCCTCCAGAGAATAGTACGTTCCGGCCGCATGAAAATATCATCGCGGGCAATGTGGTGTTTTATGGGGCCACTGGCGGCGAAGTGTATATCCATGGTGTGGCTGGTGAGCGTTTCTGTGTGCGTAACAGCGGCGCAAAAGCAGTGGTTGAAGGAGTCGGCGATCATGGCTGTGAATACATGACCGGCGGTATCGTGGTCGTCATCGGTCCGACAGGGAAGAATTTTGCGGCCGGTATGAGTGGGGGTATCGCCTATGTGTTTGACGAGACTGAGCTGTTTGATACCCGCTGCAACCTTGACATGGTAGACCTCGAAAGTGTTTGGGCCAAAGAAGATCGAATTCAACTTAAAACCATGCTTGAAAATCATGTGCAATACACAGGCAGCTCACGAGCCATGATGATTCTCGATAGCTGGGAAGCCTATTTGCCACTTTTTGTAAAGGTGATGCCCATCGACTACAAACAGGTGCTTGAACGAATGAAATTGAAAGAAGAGCGCGACAAGCAAACTGTATCTGCGACTGAGGAGGTTTATGATGGCTAAACCGACCGGATTTATTGAATATTCGCGTAAAGATCCGCACAAGCGCAAAGTAAGCGAGCGGATTAAAGATTATAATGAGATTGAGCAATTTCTTCCTCTTGAGTTATTTATTGAACAGGCAGCACGTTGCATGGATTGTGGTGTGCCATCCTGCCATTCATACGGCTGCCCTGTGGTCAACCGTATTCCGGACTGGAATGACATGATTTATCATGGTCATTGGCAGCGTGCACTGGATCTGCTCCATTCTACCAATAATTTTCCTGAAGTGACAGGGCGCATCTGTCCCGCACCTTGTGAGACGGCTTGTACACTTGGTATCAATGATTCTCCTGTAACAATCCGCCACATTGAACTGCAGATTATTGAGCGTGGATTTCAGGAAGGATGGGTGCATCCCCAGATTTCAGAGAAGAAGACGGGCAAACGGGTGGCAATCGTCGGATCCGGTCCGGCCGGACTGGCAGCAGCGCAGCAACTGGCACGTGCCGGCCATGACGTTACGGTTTTTGAAAAGGATGATCGAATCGGAGGATTGCTACGATATGGTATTCCGGATTTTAAAATGGAAAAGCACATTCTTTCTCGCCGGCTCGATCAGATGCGCGCTGAAGGCGTTCGGTTTGAAACTGAGGTGAATGTCGGATATGATATTTCTCCAAGATTTCTACGACGATCCTTTGAGACGATCATGATCACTGCAGGCGCAACGGTTCCGAGAGATCTGGATGTGCTTGGTCGGGATTTGAACGGTATACATTTCGCCATGGATTTTCTCACGCAGCAGAACAAAATAGTTTCAGGCGATTCTTTGTCCACCGATGATCTGATCAATGCAAAGGGCAAAGATGTTGTGGTGATTGGCGGGGGTGACACCGGCTCAGACTGTGTGGGTACCAGCAATCGACAGGGTGCGAAATCCATTACACAGATTGAAATCCTTTCGAAGCCACTCGAAAGTCGCGATCCAGAAAATCCCTGGCCGGAATGGCCGAACATCATGCGTTCAACCACATCCCATGAAGAAGGATGCGAACGAAAATGGAGCGTTCTTACTAAATCATTTAATGGTGTGGACGGACAGGTTCAATCTCTGGAATGTGTTGATATTGAGTGGTCACATCCGGATGAGACGGGCCGAAGATCCTTTAAAGAAATTCCTGGTTCCGAATTTAAATTGAAAGCAGATCTGATCCTGTTAGCAACTGGATTTGTGCATGTGAAGCACGGCCCCCTCATCAAGAAATTTGATCTTAAGCTGGATGGGCGTGGAAACATCCAAATCGATTCAAATTACATGACAAACGCTGAAGGTGTTTTTGCGGCTGGTGACAGTGTTACGGGCGCCTCTCTGGTGGTTCGCGCCATTGCCCAAGGTCGTAAAGCCGCAGAAGGTCTGAATTACTATTTAAATCAACTATCATAATATTTCCATCCAAAACACCTTCCTACTCGCAGGCAGTCATACATTTTGGCTGTCTGCTTTTCTTTTTTTAATAGAGAATCTACTGAAAAAATAGTGAACAGATTGTCCCAGTTCTCCTGTTTCATATTCGGGATTTATCCATCCAGTTTAAAATCAACTGGGATTGCAATCCACACTTTCACAGGTTGGTCGCGCTGATATGCGGGTGTCCATTTCACGGTGCGGATGGCTTTTTCAGCAGCTTCATCCATCCCACCGAAATTCATGGATTTAACAATTCGAGTTTGGAGAATCTGACTTGCCTCGTCAATTTCAGCGGCTATCAGTACACGACCTTCAATACCTGCGAGCCGCGCAAGTTCCGGATAGGTTAATAATTTAGTGATGGCTCCGAATCCACCGACCGGAGACGGATCGACCTCATGAGGTACAAAAGGCAGCTGCCATCTCTCTGTTCCATGACTTTCATTCCAATCAGGCAGAGGTAAAGATTCCGTTACATCGTAGACAGTTGGATCAATGGTTATATCATCCGGTAATAGTGGATCTTCGGATGCAATTGGGATTGTGGGTGGTTTGGGGGGTATGATCTTTCGCTCAATTTTTACAATTGGAACATCCTCAATTATTATTCCCTCACCAAGCAAAGGAATAGCTAGAGTATGAGTTTGGATTTGTTTTAAGGTTTGAAGCACAGCAATGTGGAGTGCAAGCGAGACAATTAATCCAATTTCTAGCAGTTTCCGGTGATAGAGCCGGCGGTTCTCAAAGACCTCGATAGACATGACGTATACCTCCTTTGGTTTATCAGTCTTCAGGTTTTCAGAGAACAGATGCATCCCGGGATGGCGTCTGCTTATTATCCTCTTTAATTGGTTTGTGTTACCCAAAGCATAAACATGAAACAAAGTACGATCAGTATAATCGACATGAGGGCCCAAATCCATGGACGGATTCGAAAGAGAAATCCAAGACGTCGGCGGTCACGCCGTTTTTTCAGGATCTGATGCCACATCTCATGCCGCGATTGCGATAGATCCCAGTCGGGCAGTTTGCTCTCTTTCAAGAGCCGTTCTATGTCATTGAGCTTTTTCATAATAACTTCTTTAGTTGTTGCAGTCCACGACGGGTATGCGTTTTGACAGTGTTCTCAGGAATGCCCAGAATTTTCGCGATTTCTTTGATCGACAAATCTTCATAATAGCGGAGGGTCAGGACATCCTGATATTTCTTTTTTAATCGTGTCAGTGCATCGTAAACTTTCCTTGATTGGTTTCGCCTTTCCGTTCTCGCCTCGGAATCCATAAGCGCATCATCGGTTTTCGAATCGCTCTGTATTGTCTCGATATGCGCATCCGTGAGGTGAACAGTTTTACGATGCTTTCGGAAATGCTGATTGATTTCATTGGTTGCGATTCGGTACAACCAGGCAGAGAAGGGGATGCCCCTCCATTGAAACTGATGGATGTTATTCAGTGCTTTCATGAATGTGGAAGCAGTGAGATCCTTTGCAAGTGCTTCGCGGCATGTACGTCGCAGGATGTAGTTAAAAATGGCATTTTGGTACTTATTGAAAAGAGGCTCGAATGCTTCGGGATCGCGTTTCGATTCCTGTATCCATTTCAGCTCTTGTTGGTTTTCAGGGGTCACAGTTCTGCCCTTACTTGGGAATCTCTCACTTCATTTAGAAAATGCATTGGATGTGAAAAAGTTTCATTACATTGTCCGGATGATAAAAAAATGTGTGACGAATCCCGCAAGAGAGGGATACGTCACACATGGAATTGAACATTCATCCACTTCGTAAATCAGGATGTATTGAGCTACTTACTGAAGGCCTCGTCGAACAATCCTTCGGGTGGAGGATAGTTCAGTCCTTGCAGAAATTTCAGTGCATCTGCTGCTCCATATTCCCGATCCATTCCAGGATCTTCCCATTCCACAGAGAGTGGACCTGAATACCCCATCCGATTCAATACGCGAATGATTTCCTCAAAATCTACTTCTCCGCGTCCAAGCGAACGGAAATCCCAACCACGACCCGGTTCACCGAAATTGATGTGCGATCCCAGAATCCCAGTCGTGCCATCCAAAGTTACCGCGCAATCTTTCATATGCACATGATAGATGCGGTCCTCAAATTCCTCCAGAAACTTCACCGGATCCATGCCCTGCCATTGCAGGTGAGAGGGATCGAAATTAAATCCGAATGATTCACGATATTCGATGGCATCCAAAACCTTGCGCGCCGTGACAAAATCATAAGCGATTTCTGTGGGGTGCACTTCCAGTGCGAATTTGACACCACATTCATCGAACACATCCAAAATCGGATTGAACATGTCCGCAAAATACTGGTAACCTTTTTCAATCTTATCCCAGTCATTGGGCGGGAAGGAGTAGAGCAGATGCCAGATCGAGGAGCCGGTGAATCCATTCACCACTTCAACACCAAGATTCTTGGCAGCGCGGGCCGCAGATTTCATTGAGTCCACACCGAATTGTCTCTTCTTATCCGCGTCACCTTTGTACTCATCTGGTACGAATCCATCAGAACGGCTGTCATTGTTCGGGTCACAAATGAGCTGGCCAGTTAAATGGTTGCTGATCGCCCAGGTCTTGAGTCCGTATTTTTCCAGCTGAGCAATTTTATCCTTGCAATACGTCGGATCTTCGGCTGCTTTGAATGCATCCAGATGGTCACCCCAGCAAGCGAGTTCCAAGCCGTCATATCCCCAGGTCTTAACTTTTTTGCATAAGGTGTCCAGTGGCAGATCAGCCCATTGACCGGTAAAGAGTGTGATGGGTCTTGGCATGATTGACTCCTTTAAAAATTAAATTATATAGACTTGACAAATGCAAGAAAATCCCGTATATTGAAAATGATAACCATTATCAATTAAGGCGATTCACATTTATATTATTATGTATAAATTAAGATATAATTTGATAAAATCAATAACGAATATCAATGAAGGAAGATTTAAATGAGAGGTCCTTGGTGGCAGGATCGACTTAATGATGCGGGTTTTCGATTGACTAATCCGCGTGAGCTGGTACTTGGTATATTGAGAGAAACGGACAAACATCTCAGTGCGGAGGATTTGTATGTAAAGGCGCTGCAAAAAAATCCTTCCATAGGGCTCACTACAGTATATCGTACCCTGGATTTGTTCACCCAAATAGGTATTGCACAGAAGTTTGATTTCGGAGACGGCAAAGCGCGCTATGAATTGGCCAATAATCCACTAAAGAAAGCGCATCACCATCATATGGTTTGTTTAAAATGCAAATCCATAATTGATTATTCTGATTTTATGAAAGAAGAACTCGAGCTAATGAAAAAGACCGAAAAGGCATTGTCAAAAAAACATAAATTTAAAATTATGTATCATATTATTCATTTTTATGGGATATGTAATTCATGCAGGGAAGGTGACTAAAAAATTTAGGATATTATTGATAATGATTATCATTAACAAAAAGAAATTCTCAGATGCCGGCCTTTAATGGAACCGGACCACTAGACAAAGGTCCGTTGACCGGCAAAGGTGAGGGTTTTTGTATTCTGAAAAAAACGGATGACTATCCTTTTCACACAGAAGGATGTGTTGGTATTGAGGGAACACGAATATTTATGGGTATACTTAATAGAAAGGAGATAAATACTATGCCTAGAGGAGATGG
>JABMRT010000183.1 GCA_013202295.1 Candidatus Zhuqueibacterota bacterium | reverse complement strand
TCATGTCGGGCGAGGAGATTTGAACTTCCGACCTCTTGACCCCCAGTCAATAAGGGAGGTCTAAATAAACCTAATAATTACAATAAATTCTGTTAATCATTTTTCTTTACTGTTCCCAAATTGTTCCCTGACCTGCTTAGTATCTCAAATTCGCGACAGACGCTTTGAGATGATCAGGGGCAAGGTGGGCATACATTTCGGTAACTTTGACAGAGCTGTGGCCGAGCAGCTTACCGACTGTCATTATGTCAATGCCACTCATCACAAGATGACTGGCAAAGGTGTGCCTCAGACTGTGAACACAAAGTCACTTCAACATCAACATCTTCTTCACATTTGTGTAGGATGCATTGCCACCTTGCTTGGCGGACACTTCAATACGATAGAAGTAAACACCCGTGGCGACCTGAGCATCATGCATATTTCGTCCATTCCAAATCACCGTGTGATAGCCTGCCTCATATTCTTCTTCTGCCAAAGTCTTAATCACATGCCCCAGCACATCATAGACCACGAGCTTCACCTCACCCGAAATAGGCAGATTGAACTTTATCTCAGTATTCGGATTAAAAGGATTGGGATAATTCTGTAACAGTATGCTGGATGAGATCATCTGTTCAGCCCTTCGAGTTACACCTGATTTATATCCAATTGAATCAATTTGTACTGAATATATAGTTGAAGGCGATTGAGATTGGGTATTAGAGACTCGAATCCCATAAATCCCTCGCTTTAATTCTTTATAGTCAATGCGTTTGATGACCCTGTTGGATTCATTGAATTCTTTCTTTAGACCATTAGGAATTTCCATAGCTTCTGCTAAAACATCACCCTTTTGATCAACAAGATGAAAAGATAGATTCGAAGCATTTCCAAAGAAACTGATATTCATGCCAAGTGAATTAAATTCGGGCCATTTGAGAATCATCATTTCATCAGGAATACTTGTGGGTGGTTTACCAGCAGCGATCATCTCAGCCAGTGCAGGATTTCCTGGAAACGGAAAATCGATTGGCAAACCATCCAATGGAGAATTCAGGATATGCAAGAAGTAAAGATCACTGGGATCAGGTATCCAGTCCGGTATATCATAGAATGTAAATGTAGAAGGTTCTGTGACACCGCGTACAAATTGATCATAGCCGAATATCATCCTGTAATTATTGCGATGCCCCATATTATCATAAACTTCAAATTTCATCCGCCCATCAGGGTACTTATCCCTAAAATGCGAAATGGTATAAGCCAATCCACGACAGGCAGGATCAAGTGTACCCGCATTATCAAACACGGCAAGGCGGGTGGATGAACTGAATCCTGTTAGCTCATCGGGTTCAATCCAGATAGTCAGACGATCAGTCTTGGTAGGTTCTAAATCAGGCAGGATTCTAAGTTCAAAATAATCTGGATCGCCAGATACATGAAAATTGATATCTTCGACAGTCATTTCACGACCGACTCGATTACCAGGTAAAACTATTTCGGCGGCAGTAGCAAATGTGTTATTGACCTCGAACCGATCAGGAGCCATGGTAGTAGGTGCTTCGATGTTCAGGTTCAATTCATAAAAACATGGTGTGGATGATGTGCGTGTAAAATGAATCTGATAGGAACCGGGCACCAAGGTATCATTAAATGGAAATGTGCCATCTTCAATACCAAAACCGTTCAGAGTTGCGATGTATTCACCGAGAAACAAGGTATTCTCTGACACCTCTACAGAGCGGATATCATCAACCCAAAATGAGTAACCATCTTCTGTGTCAATTCCACTAAGATTGGCACAATATGATCCGGAATCTATGCGTGCACAATCTGATGGTTCATTGGGTTCATATATGTCAAGAGATGGATCGACGGCACCAGCGTGGGATGCTGCACGATGAACCGCATCAAATACATTCAAATAGCCACAGGCAACACGTGGATCAGGACTATCCCGATTGCTATCATCAACGATATCATAAACTTCAGCAACAGTAAGAGTCGGACATAAAGATCGCATCATGGCAACCACACCAGCAGCATAGGCGCAAGCGCCGCTTGTTCTGCCAATTGTTGAAAAAGATGTGTCATCCGGTGTAGGTGTGGATGTAATGCGTGGAATGACCGGTATCCACGTATCCAATGCATTGCCAAAACTTGAGCCCCAACCATGATCTGTTGGATTTGCTGCTACTTTAGAATCCAGATCCATTGCGCCAACAATAATATTCCCCTTACCGGATGAGCCGCCCTCGGCTGGCAAGTAATAAGCGTCATTCAAATTGGTTTCACTGTTTCCTGCTGCTGCAAGTAAAGCTACGCCATGATCATAAGCTTCATCCAATGCTTCATTGATGGCATTTTCACCAGAAATACCGCCAAATGTATCGCACCACCAGTCACATGGACCTCCCCAGCTCTCACTGATTACCTGAGCGCCCCAGCTTGTTGCGGTTCTAATCGCTCGTGCACCTTGTTCATAGGTTAAATTAAATCGAAATGGCATCGGTAATGTTACTTGACCACCTGTACCTGCAGAACCAAAACGATCATTCAATTGGGCACAAGCAACACTCAGAGTTCGCGCGCCGTGGTATCCTTCTTCATCTGCATCAACATCGCGATCATCACTCACAAAATCATACTGCATCACAGATCCAAAATCATCATTCAACATGAATCCTGCATCGATCAAACAGGTTGGGACAATCTCAATATTGGACCCATACAGCTCAACAAATTGCCATGCATCAGTGACCTGAATATCAGAATGACTGAAATTACGAATCCAATATGCGTCATAATAACCATCATTATCCAGAGTCGGATCGGGTGCTGCAGGATCTAATGAAAGCTCCTGCGTACTGGTTTCATAGCATTCGGACAGTTTGAAAACACCATTTAAATCCAAACCTTCAACACCTTTTTTAGTTTGATCAAGAAAAAGGCCGAAGAGTTGTAAAATCTCAATTGAGGAAAATGTATATTTCCCCTTTAGCCCAAGAGCGGTCGCATCATCAATTAATCCTTGCTGAATATCAACAGATGATGGATTTATTCGAATGCAATGATATCCAGATGAAGTTGGGATTATTCGTTTTAGGTGTTCATATTTTTGAGGTGGATCAGGGATTGATCCGTCACTCAGTATTGTCGCACCCCACTGTTTAACAAAGTTATTCAAATCATCTTCACTCTTTGGTTTAAGTATGACCTGTCCCTGAACAAATTGCTCCAGGATGCCATCAGGATTCATAATGACTCCGACTTTTAGCGTATTCTGCCCCGGGCCTGGAATGCGTTCCGGATCTCCCTTCAGTTGAAAGTCCAATGCAACCTCAAAAGTTGCTGCTGCTTTCACGGACTGATTCACCCAGCCAAGGAGCATAATCGTGATGCAGACAGTAATTATAATTATTTTGGATTTCATCGTTCTATTCCTTTCATATAATGAAAGATTCAATTGATGTTTTAAAAAATAAAATTTCTAAAAATATGCCGCCAGCGATTATCCCTGTCTTTAAATAATGGCATGATTGTTTCCAAAATCCAAATAACAACAAAAGCTAAAACATAAATTAAATATTTATTAAAATTCATAATTATCCACTAATTTTAGTCACAAGCATATAAGTTTTCTGGTAAAGGAATTAATAAATTTGTAGATATGAAATAACCATAAACTATGCATTTAGATATTCTCATCTAAAATTTATAACGCAGAGTTCACCTGCATTTTTTAGCAGCGCGGAAAAATGTCAGGTGAAACGACTTGTTATAACAGCTACATATTTCAAGAGAGTTATTTATTTAGTATAAACAAATAACAGTCGCTGTTAACTATTTAGGATCATCTCCAAATTAGTTGATTGATGATCAGGATTCCAGGGTTCAAGGGTCCAAGCGAAAGACTTAATAATTACAGCGACATAAACGTAGAGCCATATTAGATTATGTCAAGGCGTTATATATTGCCTATAGATAAAATAT
>JABMRT010000182.1 GCA_013202295.1 Candidatus Zhuqueibacterota bacterium | reverse complement strand
TCCCGCCATAGCCTTGGCGAAGGCGGATTACCCGTTATTCGTTATTCGTTATTCTTTATTCGTTATTCGTTATTCGTTATTCGTTATTCGTTACCCGTTACCCATTACCCGTTCTTCGTTATTCGTTACCCGTTACCCGTTCTTCGTTACTTGTCACGGCTCTTCATGACTTGTTCTTCTATCCATTTATAGGTCTTCTTCAAACCTTCTTGAAACGTATATTGCGATAATCCATTGACCTGGTGCGGGAACCTGTCCACTGATTGCGGAGAGATGTTCTCATCCTGCGATGTCTTGTCTGTCAATTGCGAACCACTGCCCACAGACTGCGTCAGGCTGTCCGTTTCTTTCGAAGAACTGTCTGCTTACTGCGTGAAGCGCCTCTGTTTCTGTGATGCACCGTAGAGATACTGCGAAAGACAACCAAGCGACTGAGAAGCCGCTTGAGTGACTAAAATACTTAAAGTTTAAAGTGCCTAAAGTTCAAAAAAAGGCTTTTTTACCTGGTTCCCTGTCTCTGACCGGGAACCTAATCATGATCAAGCGCTTTGGCGTTCCCAGACTGAGTTCGGGAACGAGGAAAAAACAATTGAAAAATAATATTTGAGTATCAGAACCCCCTCTTAATCTCCCCCTTGCCAAGGGGGAGAAAAGAAGAACCCAGTTTTCATTTTTTATTGAACTTCTTGATCGCCCCCATACGCAGCGGATTTCGCCCATTTACTCTCAAATAAGGCGAGATGCACCGGATCGGTTTCAAAAAGTAGTCTGCCTATTCTATTGATCCGGTTAACCGTATTGTATATGGTTTCAAACTTCTGGTAGCGCGTCTGTGTGGCAGATTTTTTCTCATCTTTTTTAATCTCCTGAGCGGCATCCATCGTTCTCAGGGCTTCAAGAAGCCGGCTTCCCTCCGCCAAAATTTCAGGGGTTTGACCATATGCGGTCAATTCCGCATTGTATTGATTTGCCAGTTTAATCAAAGTCTCAAAAATCGGCATCATGTTTTTTTCACTGTGGACAGCATTGTTAAATCCGTCTGACGGGAAAGACCGTAACTGGGATGAACCCCTGCCAAAAGCCAACTGCAGCCGGGCGCGGAGCCTCCGGCCCCATTGGTAGCATGCATTCAAAGCATCATCTTTATCAACAGTCAGGCTCTTCAGTTCAATCCGGTTGGAAATCTCATCCGGAAGGGCTTCAGTAACTTGTATATCAGCCTCAAATTGATTTAACATCTCTTCGGTCAGCCCAAATTCAGAGAGGGCGGCCAGGTTTTCCCTGGCGCTGTTCAGCGTGGTTTTCGACACAGAAATAATGGTCTCTTCAGATTGGTTTGGACGGTTCATCGTCTACTCCTTTGATTTGTTATAAACAGATTTTCAACAGACTGTCCAAAGGAACAAGAGAAACACGAAATCCTTTGGACGCTGCTGAATAAGGAAAGTAAAATCTGACCGGTTTGAATGGATAGAACAAAAAGAACACGCCAGTTCAAAATCCGTCAGACAAGCCGACGATGACAGACCAAAGATGTAAATTCGATGCGGCTCAAGATTTAACAGCGCATCAAGACGACTGCGCACTTATTTGAGCATCACCTCCTTGAAAGAGCTTATTAGCAGAATTTATCCGGTTTATAGCCAATGGACCTGTATGGGTAAAAATGCCTGAAATTCAAAGTGCCTGAAGTTAAAAACGCTTTTGTTATCATTTCTGAATTCAATTTTAGTGCACTTTAGCTTACTTTAAACTTGAGTCATTGTTTTTGTTCACCTGCTCCGCAATCCATCGATATGTTTTCTTCAGCCCTTCTTCAAGCGGTCTTGATGGCTTCCAGCCCAGTTTTTCCTGAATAAGATGATTGTCTGAATTTCGGTCGCGCACACCTAAAGGGCCTGGAATATGTTTGATCGTCTGTTGCTTTCCGGCGATTTTCATCACCATTTCAGCAAGTTGATTAATCGTCACCATCTCTTCTGATCCGATATTCACAGGTCCGATAAAATCAGACTTCATCAATCGAAGAACGCCTTCCACACATTCATCAATATACAAAAATGACCGGGTTTGCTTGCCATCGCCCCACATTTCTATCTCACCGCCCGGCTCAGTCATCGCTACTTTTCTGCAAAACGCCGCAGGCGCCTTTTCACGCCCGCCTTCCCAGGTTCCTTCCGGCCCGAATATGTTATGAAATCGAGCCACACGCACATGCATTTTATAATTGCGTGCGAATGCAAAAAACAGCCGTTCACTGAACAATTTCTCCCATCCGTATTCGCTGTCTGGATACGCCGGATATGCCGAGTCTTCTGAGCATTGGGGATTGTCCGGGTCCATCTGATTGTGCTCAGGATACATACACGCTGATGAGGAATAAAATATCTTTCCGACATTCCGTTTATAAGATGCTTCAAGCATATTCAAATTGATTAATGCTGAATTATGCATAATATCTGCGTCATTTTCTCCGGTGAATACAAATCCCGCACCGCCCATATCGGCAGCAAGCTGGTATACTTCATCGAAATAATCATCGAGCGAAGCACGGCAAATTAAAGGGTCTCGTAAATCGCCCATTATAAAATCATCCGCTTCGGTGGGGGTGAACTCTGGGTATTTTAGATCTACACCACGTACCCAGTAACCTTCTTTTTTCAAACGCTTCACAAGATGACTGCCAATAAAACCGCCAGCGCCACAAACGAGAGCTGTTTTACAATTTACCATTTATCACCTCTTAATTTTTGAAGAAATCTCCTTGAATATACTCTAGCAAGTTGTACGAAATAAACAGTGGTACTATCTCTAAATATCTTTTCCATAACCTTTTCGGTTCCATTACTAATCTAAAAAGCCATTCCGCCCCAATAATTTGTATCCATTTAGGTGCTTGTTTCACTTTTCCAGTATGAAAGTCAAATGCTGCACCAATAGTACAAATAAAATTAACATTTACAAATTTTGAAAGACGATGAGCAAATATTTCCTGTTTTGGTGTACTTAATCCTATCCAAATAATATCAGTACCTAACTGATTTATTTTATTTGCTAAAGCTTGTAATTCTTCATCTATCATTTCCCTGAAAGGTGGAGAAAAAGTTCCAATAACATTATAATTATGATATTTATCTTCGCATACTTTTTTTAATTCTTTAGCTACACCACCCTTGCCACCACAAAAAAAATGTTGAATATTCTTATCTCTTGTTGCAAATATTACATCTCTAAAAAAATCAGGACCATAACAC
>JABMRT010000015.1 GCA_013202295.1 Candidatus Zhuqueibacterota bacterium | reverse complement strand
TTGTTGAAGAATTTAAACCTGAAGTCTGGATAACTGCCTATCCCATCCCATTCAAAGAAAATATATTGATACTTAATTAATTGCCAAAAGGACAAACTGCCACACAAATACCGCAAATACTGGCATCAAAACCAATATGTTTTTTACCCTGGATACGGCACATTTCACGGCATTTATTAGCATCAAAAAAATTGTCCCTGTATATTGTCGTATTCCAAGGTATTCCATTGGCAGCACGAGCCGGACATTTTTCAACACAAATATTACAATCACCACATTGGCTCTCATTAACAGGAGTATTACAGAATTCAATTAAAGTATTGGTCAAGATAGATACAAGTCGTACACGTGGTCCGAATTTATAGGAAATAAACAGAGCAGATTTCCCTATCCAGCCTAATCCTGCCCTTGTAGCCAGCATTTTATGTGAAATATCAAGACTTAAATACTTTTTATATTTTGAATCCTGCTTTTTACCGCCCAGGGAGGGGGCTGTAGCGATTGATTGTATTCCATTAATATTAAGCTTATCCGAAATATCAATTGCAAGTTCGGTCAGCTCCTTATTTGTATTTTTATAATGATCATAATATTCAGGTGTCGGTCCACCGGTGATTTTGTCAACAATCGTGTTATCCAGTCTTTTACCAATAACAATTCCATATTTATAGTCAGCATATTCACCAGATAATAATCCTGAAACATTGGCTAAACCATAAATATAATCATTAGTATTTGTATGTTTCTGTAATATTGTTTGAAGCATCATTGTAAATATATCGGTTTTATTCGGTTTATAAAAACAATGAATCACACGACCGCAGGGAATGAATCACAGGGAACGCAGTGATTGAATCACATGAGCGTTAGTGTCATAATTATTTAATAAGTAAACTAATTCTTAATGGTTCTCCAGTATAAGTCCACTTAAAAGGTTTTGCTCTGGTTACATTATAAGTTTTGACGTATTCCATTAATTGGTCCACCAATTGCCCGGATGATTGCCAAATACCGCCTCTGACGACATCTTTTGTTAAAATGTTAAACCAAATTTCCACTTGATTTAGCCAGGAAGAATATGTGGGAGTAAAATGCAACTTAATTTTCCTTTTACCAGACAGCCATTCTTTTACATCTTTGTGCTTATGTGTTGAAAGGTTGTCTGCAATTATGTGCAGCTTTTTGTTTCTGTATTTTCTATCAAGACTTTTTAAGAACTTCAAAAAATTTTCAGCATTGTTTGACTTAATGGTTTTTGCAGTAACCTCACCTGTATGAACAGCTAATGCAGCAATTAATGATACGGTTCCATTTCTTTTGTATGTTGCTGTTTGCCTCTTTGGATTTCCAGACTGCATGGGGAGTTCTGGTTGTGTTCTGTCAAGTGCTTGTATTTGAGTTTTTTCATCCACACAGATTACCATGGCATTTTCCGGAGGATTCATATAGAGTCCAACTATATTTATCATTTTTTGTTCAAATTCCGGGTCTCTGGATTTACCGCACCAATATTCAATCTTGTGAGGTTTTAGGTCGGCCTCTTTAAGTATTTGAAATACTTTTGACTGGCTAATCCCTATGTTCTTTGCAATTCGCTCCTGAGACCAATTGGTATAACCCCCTTCAGGCTTTGTGCATGCTTTTTCAATTACTAAAGCTTTTTGTTCTGGTGTTATTGTTTTCGGTTTACCACTACGATGGGCATCCTTAAGACCTTCGAGTCGATATTTATGAAAACGGTTTCGCCATTTATTTACAACAGGTCTGCTTTTTCCTGTCAATTCAATTATCTGATCAAGGGTTTTGCCATCAGATGAATATAAAATAATCATTGCACGCTCCGCATAACGCTTTTCAAGCTTATGGGATCTGCTCATGGTAAGAAGTTCTTGTTTTTCTTCCATGCTTAATTGTATTTTTCGTCCTATTCTTGCCATAGGACAAAGATAATAAAATATTAGTTAATTAACTAAGTAATTATTACACTAGCTGTAAATAGTATATCATAA
Organism: Candidatus Zhuqueibacterota bacterium; assembly: GCA_013202295.1. Lineage (GTDB taxonomy): Bacteria > Zhuqueibacterota > QNDG01 > QNDG01 > JABMRT01 > JABMRT01. Next base: position 139 of record JABMRT010000015.1, on the reverse strand, counting down.
CCATTCGCCAGCGCATTGGCAGATAGATGTGCATCGCTTGTTAATTTCACTAAAACAGGAAAATCTGAATGTGGACCTGTACCAACTTTTGTATAATTTATTTGCTTCTTCAACCCTCTTTTTGTATTGATTTTCATTT
>JABMRT010000181.1 GCA_013202295.1 Candidatus Zhuqueibacterota bacterium | reverse complement strand
GTATATATTATTGAACTGGAAGTGTTGATAAAGCACAATTTAAAAGATAAGCTCCAATTGTTAATCGTATTGAAAGAGACTTGACAGATAGTCGGATCGTTCATCGGTTTCGGAAAAAAAATGAGTTTAAGCGTTTCGTCTTTTTAAATCAGTGTGCTTCCGTGAAAATCCGTGGCGAATTCATGTTTGTCAATTTGCACTACCCACTTAAAACAACATAGAGCCGTAAAAAAAGAGTTTTAGGATTAAACCTTTTCGCGCTTTGTTACGTATTATTGGTATTGAACAGGAACAAGAACGATCCTGTTCGGATTGAGAGGAGGGCAGCCATGCAGACAAGACATCCAAAGCAACACTTCATTTTTCCCGCAATTTTCATCCTGATTGTTTTATCCTGGATTCTAATACTCGTGCCTCCATCCGAGGCGGGAGGACTGCCCAAGGATCTGGGCGTTCGAATGGCTAAAATTTCAGTCGCAGAGACGGGGCTGGCCAGTAAAAAGAAAAGCGAGTTAGATGAGATTCAGGTAAAAAGACTTAAAATAAAGAGTGATCCAGCTACAATAAAACTCAGTACTGAACGGATTGAATTATCCCAAATATTGGCCATGATCGAAGCCGCCACTTCCCCTGCAGAACCGGATAAAACCGCGAAAGCGACTCAAGTTCGGCTCGAGGTTGAAACTAAAATCGAAGAGGTTGAAGCGGCAAAATTATAACAGGAAATTTCCAATCCCTCCTGCATGGGATTTTGAATACTTGCTCATCCCGGCTGAAAACAGCCGGGATTTTTTTATATTGAGATAGGGATACGCAGAATAACTGAGGATTGGATGTTATCTTGAGTCAATGCTATTGATCTTTGGAGTGATAAGGGAGATAAAACGGAGTTTTATTAGATAGAATGGCTCCCAAACAGAGTTTGGGAACCATAATAAAGGGTGTATTCACTTTGAAAACAGATGGGTTATGATTGTCATTTTCTTTTGTTTGTTATTAAATAGATTACGAAATAAATAATCACAGAAATAAAAAATGCGAAAATTTGACTTAAAGCACCATGTATTATATTTGGGAAAAATAAATTGAGTTCTAAAATAGCAAAAACATTAAGATATGAAATATCGAGTTTTATAATAGCAAAAATTAGAAGTATAGACACATGACTTATGGCTATAAACAATATAAAAATTTTTATAGTTTGAATATGCTTGTTTTCCCGATCAATTTTCATAAGCTAAGTTTCCATTCAATCTTCTATACATAGATATAAATACTTCTAAAAAGAATAGATCGTCTGTGCTAAAAACGTTTGATGACGTTTTGCAAACAGAAGATGAATTGACTACAATTTATAAAGCAAGATTAATATTGCAAGCGGTTTTCTGTGGAAAAATGAAATTGTATTGCTTAAGTATCGTTCCTGCCTGTTGAAATTTAACTGCTACGGATTGAAATGCGGCTGCTTCCGTTTGAATCGGCAGAATTTCCCGTAATTCTCTCGTCAAGGGGAAAGGGGTGGGATGATTATGTGGTTAAAGGTTTCCTGGTCCAGGACAAAGACAGGTCTTAGTGCAGGACGTATGCTGTGGGCATGTACCATGGCCCTTTTAATTAAGTGTTTGTTTATATTTATTACTTGATTTTTAAGCTTGTTAAAATTACATTAAAATTCAGTTATTTCATGATTATTAAATTATGATGTATTGATGATTTCTTATCCGAAGATTCAGATGTCAACGCTGAAAAAAAGTGGATGGCTGATACTGGCAATTGTCATTCTTCTTATTGTTGTCGGATTCATCCCCTGGCAGAGCTCCATTAAAGCCCCCTGCTATCTGACGCCTCAGAAAGAGTGGTCTCTGCGCCAAACCGATCCGGATAAGATTATCGCAAAACTTGAAAACAATCAAATCGGATTATTGGAAAATGTTCAGCTTATTCATATTGATCGATCCGATTTTATTGATTTGACTCTTGATAAAAAAATAGTACCCGGAAAGACCATCCAGGCGGGTGAAGTCGTCGCGCAACTGGCTTCGTTTAGTGATTCCATGACCCTGGCCCGTCTGCAGGGAGATTTGAAAGAGGCTGAGCAAGAACTGAACGTGCTTACGGTCGGCGAAAAAGAGTCGGTCCTGTATGAAGCTGAGAAAGCCCTGGATTATGCCCAGGCTGAGCTGAATGCCTATCAACCTATTATTATACGGCAAAAAGAATTGTATGAGAACAATTTAATCTCGATTGAAGAGTTGCAATTGGCAGAAACAGAAATGGAACTTAAAAAAATCAATGTGGATATTTACTCAGCAAGACTCAACAACGTTCAATCAGGTCAAAAAGAAACGCTTCAGGCTGTTTCGGAAGCAGAGATTGAACAGCTTAAAAACCAGATCAACCTGGTGAAAGCTAAAATGGATCATAATCAGATTTCTTGTCCGATCGCAGGGATGATTTGCCATCCACCTGCGGGGGATTTTCTTTGTCTTGTGCAGAAGCAAGATACCATGCTGGTTAAGATTGCCTTTCCGGGGAATAAAATGAGTACCCTTGATCAAAACAGCCTGATTACTATTTGGATTAACGGCCTGGGTTCCAAACTCTTGAATGCAAAGGTTATCCATTTGGGAAACAGTTTGCAAGCTGTTCAGGGGACTCCTGTGTTCTGGATTACTGCCATGATAGAAAGCCCAAATGAAAAGATGCAGTCCGGAATGACAGGTGTCGCGCGTATTAAAGGGAATAAACAGACGTTCTTTGAATTGGTTTCCGCATCCTGGTATAAATTTCGGATTAACAGGTAAGCACCATGAAATTTCCAGAAGATAAATTTCGCTCGGAAATCAAATTTCATATTCCATGCCATATGGTTCCGGAAATCAGAGAATTTATCGCTCCTTATGTTAAGCTTGATCCGAATGCAAAATTTAATCATGAAAATCGGTATGTAGTGCATAGTCTTTATTATGATACGACAATGCTCGACTTTTATTTTGAGAAGCTGGACGGATTGAAGATAAGAAAAAAACTGCGTATCCGAACCTATAATGATTTTGAAAAAGATGCGGTTGGCTTTTTTGAAATCAAACGCAGATATGAAAATTACATTCTCAAGGAACGGAGCCGATATTCGTTTCAACAGATTCAGGCAATTGTGCGATCCCCCGAAAAAAAGTGGATTGAACATCATGAAATGAAGAACGGCAAATTGGCTTTAGGACGATTTCTGTATAATCTTATGTCTCGTAAGTTAAAACCCACATTGTTGGTTTGTTATGAACGTGAGGCGTTTGTGGACACATTTAATCCAACCATTCGATTGACTATTGATCATAATATCCGTTCAAAACCCTACCCACTTCTGGAGGATATGTTTGTCAAGTCCATGTTTGATCATCATGGTGGTGACAATTGTATTTTAGAGTTTAAGTATGACGGATTGATGCCCCGATGGATGAGATTATTGATGACGAAACAAAAAATTCAGGCTCAGTCCGTGTCCAAATATTGTATGGGAATCAATAGCTCCCTTATTTCCCAGAAGAAGGATATGCATTATGCAGCAAATTTTTCTTGATCAATTATCATTCTCTTTTACATCACTGACCCTTTTTGATATAACGCTCAATGTGCTGATCGCCTTCATTCTTGGATTTGTTATTTCCTCGGTCTATCGTTTGACCTATCGGGGTTACGCCTATTCCGTGACATTCATTAATACTTTGGTCATCATTTGCATGGTCACAACCATTGTGATTATGGTGATCGGCAATAATCTTGCGCGGGCATTCGGACTGGTCGGCGCCATGTCGATAATTCGATTTCGAACGGCTGTTAAAGATACGCGCGATATTGCATTTGTATTCTTTTCGCTCTCAGTCGGAATGGCGGCCGGAGCTGCCAATCATATGATTGCAGTTGTTGGAACGGCTTTTATTTCAATGATAATCATTCTTCTTACCTATTTCCGCTATGGCGAGATTCATCACCATGATCTACTGCTTCGCTTCTGGATGCTTTCCTCGGACGACGAGCGTCCTGTATATATGGATGTGTTTGAGAAATATCTTCTGGATTATAAATTGCTCAATATTCGGTCGGCCCGCTTGGGAGAGTATCTCGAACTGTCGTTTAATATCCGGTTCAAGCAAGAAAATGAACATCAAGAGTTTATTCGGCAGATGAGCGCCCTGGAGGGATTGGAAAAAGTATCTCTCATCATGGGTGAAGAGACTACCGAGATGTAATCGGCAACCATCAATGTAATCCTTTATACTTCATCTCAGGCGGTTGATTATGAAGCTTAAACAATATCACTGGCTACTCTTTGTTCTATTTATCTTGAACCTTTCACCATTATTCTCCTCAAAATTCCAGCTATATTCCACCCCAATTGTCATTAATGAATTTCTTGCCTCGAATCAAAACGGCTTAAAAGATGCGGATGGAGATGAAAATGATTGGATAGAACTTTACAATTCAGGCTCAACGATCGTCGAGTTATCCGGATATACAATATCGGACGATCCTTTAGAACCACAAAAATGGATATTCCCTGCTCTGCAACTTGCACCATCAGAATATATAATCCTCTGGGCTTCTGGAAAAGACACAACGCTACCTGGAGAGATCCATGCGAACTTTAAATTAGGCAAAGGTGGGGAATTCATTGGCCTTTATGATGGCGTTGGGAATCCCATAGATACCCTGACTTTTATGGATCAAACCGAAGATGTTTCCATGGGGCGGCTGCCAAATGGGTACGGTTCGTTTATATTTTTTTCTGAGCCGACACCTGGCGCGGAAAACCAGCAAGAGGTTCACCTGACAATCAGTCCGCCCAATGGTGTTTATACCAGTAATGTGACACTGATTATGAACACGGATAAACCGGATGGAGAGATTCGGTATACAGCGGATGGAACACTCCCTAATGAAACCAGCACGCTTTTTATTGGACCTGTAACCATCAGCCAAACAACAGCTTTAAAAGCAGCTGTTTTCTCAAATGGAGAAAGAGTAACCGAAATTGAATCCAGAATTTATCTTGTTCATGAAAATTTAAATTTGCCGGTTTTGGCCTTATTGATGGATAGTGAAGATTTATGGGATCCAAACACCGGGATTTATACAAATCCTTTAGAGTCAGGGGATGATTGGGAACGTCCGGTCCAGATTGTTTTATTTGAGAATGATGAAGAGAAATTTAATGTACCAGCAGGTATAGAAATTCACGGGCAAACATCCAGAAATCATCCCAAAAAGCGGTTTCGTCTGAGCTTTAAAAGTAAATATGGGATGAGCAGCTTGGAATACCCGCTTTTTCCTCAAAAAGAATACCAGTCATTCAAACGGCTCGTTGTTCATTCGAATCTTTTATCTAATACTTTTACACACCATGTTTGGGATCAATTAGGAGGATTGGTTTCTGGATTCAAACCCGTTGTTCTTTTTCTCAACCATGAGTATTGGGGAATTTACTGGATACGGGAAAGGGTAGATAAGTATTATGTGGAATCCAACCTGGGATTTGATGACATGGATTTAAACCGTTCGGAATGGTACGATTCGGCTTTGGATATTGTTGAGGGGGACCGTGTTTACTGGGATCAGACACTTACATTTTTTTATGGTAGCGGTTTTAATCAACAGTACAAGTATCAACAAGCGATTACGCAATATGTGGAGCGGGACAATTTTACAGATTATCGCATCGTTAATATTTTCACAGGAAATTACGACTGGCCCCAAAAGAATATTGATCGAGTGCGGGACCGCCAAGGGAACCCGCGCTGGAAATATATGATGTGGGATACAGATGCCACCTGGGGAGGCGATTGGTCTCGACCTACATTGGAATGGGCCACCCGTTCTGAAATCAGACCAGATATTCGGGCAGAAGATAGTGTAAATCTTTTATGGAGCACATTAATCATCCGAAAATTACTGGAAAATATAACATATAAACACTTTTTTATTAATCGTTTTTGCGATTTACTGAATAGCAATTTCAGTTATAGTTATTTGCGTGGCCGCCTTAATGAATTAACGAATCTTATTTCCGCAGAAAGTGTTCGAGACTGGGAGAAATGGTGGGAAAGTTTTTATAGCAATTCATACTATATGCAAGATTTCGAGTCGTTTGTTGAAGTCAATAGACAATATTGCTGGTATCGTCCCGGTGAAATGAGAAATCAACTATCAACAAAGTTTAATTTAACAGGTTCCTTTAATATCACCCTTGAGGCTCCTGAAGGAAATGGGCGAGTAAAATTAAATTCACTTGATATTGAGACTTTTCCATGGCAAGGCGAATATTTTAACCACATTCCCATTACGATTCGTGCAATTCCGGATCCAGGGTATAAATTTATTCGGTGGAACAATCCACAACTACCACAAAGTGATTCTATTGAAGTGACTTTTGCAAGCAATACGAATATTTGGCCAATTTTTAGAACAACGTTTCAATTCGATACAGTTTTTGCGTCACTGATCACCGATTCATCTGCACAGATTGAATGGTCTTTGGATGAGTGGGGATGGGGCAAGGTTGAATTTGGAATTAATCAATTCCTTCCGTATCAGACTGAATGGTCAGCAGACAGCGCGCTTGTGCATCAACAGACGCTTACGAATTTGGCTGATGATATGGTTTATTATTATCGAATTCTTGCCAGAGATAGTAACGGGAACACTGCGGTTTCAGCCATTGATTCTTTCCGCACCGCTGAACGGGAGACTTCTTCTATATCCAATCAGGATGCTCAAATTCCGAGACAATTCACCTTGTACCCATTTTACCCCAATCCTTTCAATCCTGAAACCACACTTCGTTATGATTTGCCTCAGTCACAGAAGGTGACAATCACGGTTTATAATATTCATGGGCAGGTGGTTCAAAGAGAAGATTGGGGAACGGTCCATGCGGGCACGCATCAATATATCTGGCATGCGGGTCATCTCCCCACCGGGACCTATATTTTTAGAATCATTGCCGGGCCCTGGCGAGCAACGCAAAAGTGTGTGTTGATGAAGTGAGAGCTTTGTTTATGTAAGATAGAAGTGGAAACTTCTTATTGTTCACTTTGTTATGTAGACAATAATTATTGCATAATCGGAGTGACAAAGAAGAGTGATAACTATTTATGATTTTATAACCCCATATATCGCATCTTTCCCTGTTTCTATTGCCCAACTGGCATTACCGTAATTAAAGTGCCAGTACTCTATGACATCAACAACAAAATCCTCATTCTCAAACAAATCGATTAATAACTTTCGGTTCTTTTTAGCTTCAGTTGAAATATCAGGATGGTAGGGGTAGCATCTCTCATTAAAGTCCATTTTTAAACCATCATTCGTTCCAAAATCTAGTACACAGTCATTTTTCAAATCATAGATTAATGCATCTACAGCCCCGCCGGTTGCATGCATCGACAATGTCTCCGGAGCAACATAATATGAAACAATCTCTTCGATTTCATCTAAAGATTTATCAGGATGTTTTTGTTGCAAAAAAATAACTTTATTTTTAAGTAAAAGGTGTTGATGCTCAAACGATCTCCAGGCTGAGCGAATAATCAGTTCTTTATCTTCCTGATCCAATAGTTTACTGATACGACCAATTTTATCAAAGACAGCTTCTCGAACCAAATATTTATAATCTTTTTTATTTGAGGGCTGGTATCTTAAATTAAATCCCGAATCTTTAAGGCTGATTAAGGGAGAATTGTCTTCTTTAATAGGAAAATTTGGATAAAGCTGCTTATGCAGACTTTCTTTTTGTTCGGCTTCTATGCAATATTCTCGAGTATTCATCCATTAACCTGTTTTTTGATTACGTATGGAGAAGTCGTCGCTGCGAGTAAGGCTCCGTAATTCAGATTAAATTTCAATTCGTCTCCCACTTTTAATTCTATTTTTTTTGTATCCATGATAATATGATCACTGCTTGCTCCCAGGATGTCAATATCCAATCGGGGAGTTAATCCGGAAATTGAAATATCCTGTAAGCCAATCCCCAGGATAGTTCTTCTTATTGGGCCGTGATCCTGAAACTCAGGGATATTCCCAAACGCATCCTGACCCACCTCACCATAGGGCAAAGATGGTTTTATTTTTGATTCAATAACTTCTGCAACTAGGGTAAATGCATCCGTAAACAATCCGGGGATGGGTTCTCTATGGAGAGTCTCACATCCCAAATAAATCGATTCTCCCAGCCGCAAATTATTGATTCTTCCGACATTCTTTGTAGACATGAACCAGTTATAATTGGCAGAGTTGCCACCTGAGACAAATTCCAATATGAGTCCGAACTTTTTTTCAACATTCCTGACAATAGATGACAGAATTTCCATTTTTCCCTCATTGGGTTTGACTCCGCCAAAACAGGCCAGATTTGTTCCTAACCCTACAAGCTCAATGCCTTCCAGTTTCAATACCTGTTGAATCGTGTTGTCTAAATCCTTTGGCATGAGCCCTTCTCTTAAATCTCCAAGCTCCACCATCAAAATGATTTGATGTGTGGTTTGATGCTCCACCGCAGAATGTGAGAGTTTTTGAATCACTGTGAGTTCAGAATTCAGACTGATATCTGCATATTTTACGACAACTTCAGCCTGACTGAGAAAGGGAGTCCTTAGGAGCAGGAACTGGGCATCTATCCCTGAATCACGCATTTTTTTGATATTGGATATTCTTGAATCAGCGAGGATGGTTATTCCGCTTTTTAGCAAAACATCAGCAATAGCGGGATCACCACATACTACTTTTGTAACCCCTATCACATCAATTCCCTTTGAACCATACAGATCCTTCAGGGTTTTCGCATTATGGGCTATTTTTCCGAAGTCTATCTCTAATCTTGGAGTTGGCATGCTAGAGATGCGCTTTCCTGCAGTTCTGGGAAAATATCAAATAATTGTTTGATAAGTTTATCGGAGCCGAACTTCAACACGTCTGTTGTAGGTATTTCATAATTTAATTCATACTCTTCGATTGTATTTTCTATTTCACTATCGGTCATGTCTTCATGATTGAGTGTGATGGCAATGACCTTTGATTGGGAGAATACTTCTAATAAATCAATTTCGCTTTCAAGAGTGGGCATGGGAAAATTTGAGAAATCACAACGGT
>JABMRT010000180.1 GCA_013202295.1 Candidatus Zhuqueibacterota bacterium | reverse complement strand
TAATGAGAGTATCTATATCTCAATTATACCGGGATACCAGTACAACATCACTCCGAAAATCAGGTTCAGGATATCCGGAACCGCTTCATTATACCAATATTTTTATAAAAATAATAATATCATAGAAGGTGAACAGAATACTTATCAATATAAAAATGACTTCAGACAAATTAACAGCTCATTGAATTTTGGATTTATGATGTATTTAGGTATAATGTTGCGGACAAATTTCATATCCAAACTCCAAGCACGATCAGTCTGTGTGGGCAGAGTTTTGGTTATTTGATATTGAGAATCTAAAACCGGTACAGTGGGAAGTGAATATTCCAGTTGCGCCAGGTCCTCAGACCCGGCGGTTATGAATAGGGCTAAATGAATAACTATACAATAATGGAGAAAAAGATGGCGAAAAATCCCTGCCCGAAATGCCTGGGCCGGCGGGCACCAACACGGAGCGGTCAAAGATTGTGAATTGCACTATCATGATGCGTAAAGAAAATCCTTGACGATTCCCAAAAAGGAATTAACTTATAAGTGAATTTTAAATTTGAAATAATTTCTGTTTATGATGGCCGGAAGGCAAAAATATATACTATCCATTACAAGAATGAGGAAAAGAGTGAATTCAGGAAGTTTCTTGATGATTTTTCGGGAAATACAGATATAGATAAGATTGTACGTCGTTTACAAAATATATCAGTACTATATGGAGTGCGGGATGATTGGTTTCGACAAGAAAGCAAGGAACCACAAATTGGACGAATTCTCCTACCTTTTGGACTTCTACGCTTATTTTGCATTTGCTTTGGGACCGATGTCATTATCCTTGGATATGGTGGTGAAAAAGATCCGGAAAAACCAAAACTAATTGATAACCCCAATTTAATGACAATTGTTAAAAAACTTGAAACAGTATTTGAGCAGATATCGTACCATATGAAAAGGAACGGATTAACGATAAAAGAATTTCTTGAATTAGAAAGTAAGTGAAAGTGATGAGAAAAAGCGATAAAGAGTATTTTGAAGAATTATTGGCACAGATTCCTGATGATATTGCTCGTTTGGTGGACCGTCAGATGGAGATTGCGGTTGCGATTGCCGAAGCCATTGATAAAAGCAAGTATAAGACCCGAAAGGATTTTGCCGAGGCAATCGGCATGAAACCATCCATGCTCAGCCGGATATTAGCAGGAAATGTGAATCTGACACTGAAAACGATTACAAAGATCGAATCAGCATTGGAAACGGAAATTATTAGTATTGGTGAACAGGAGTTAGTTCGAGAGGTTCAATATGTTGTGCTTCCAGAATCGATTAGTAGGTTTGCACAATTCATAGCTTCAGAACTATCGACTCCGTATTACCCATCAGATAATCAAAAACAATTTGGGAAGATTTTTTTCAACGGTTCGAAGCCCGGTTATGGTTTTATAAAAGAGGGGATGTATGAAGCAAGAGCTTAAAACTCAAAAGCCAATAGAATTTCGTTTGAGAAGTATTCAAATAACGAAATGCTCCTTCCAAAAACCGAAGAAAGCAATTCTGGAAGATCAGGAACTTGGATTCTCTTTTGTATTCGGTGTTCAATTTGATGAGGAGAATGGTGGAATTAACATTGAAGTAGGCGCGAATATATATTTTTCTCCAAAACAGAAAGTTGGCATTGGAGAAATAAAGATGGTTAATAGTTTTGCTGTTAATAATTTTAAAGATTTTGTTTTAAAGAAAAATCAGTTTGAATTTCCCGAAGATTTTATCGTTATGCTAATGAGTATCTCATTTTCAACACTCCGGGGAATTATTGTTGAGAAATCTGCCAGTACTCTTCAATATCAGGTCATACTTCCAGTGATCAATGTGAAAGAGATTGTTGATAAACAAAAAGCTGAAAAATAGATTTATTACTATACAAAACCCGACCCGCAGTTTTATATTGAAGCACCTATAGATTTTGTATCAATAATACTACTTTAAATATACTAAATATCTCTTAAATTCTCCCCGGTTTATGCCTGAGATGAAGGAGTATTCTAACATCAAGGGATGCGGAAAAACGACAGCAAGCTATGCGTTCTGTGAGAAATTCGAAAATTTCAATCAAAACTCCGTTTCCACCAGCTGATATTCCCGGCTTCCCAGCCCAATCTTTTCGCCATATTCCAACTGGATGTTAGCATTTAGAGTAGGATAGGATAATTCGGAAAGACTTTTGTCTGCCTGTTG
>JABMRT010000179.1 GCA_013202295.1 Candidatus Zhuqueibacterota bacterium | reverse complement strand
GTTCATCAGAAATTATCATGCTTCCTGAATTATAAAAACAATTCGTTTAATTCGCGTAATTCGTAGTTGAAAAGGAATTTGTAGGTTATGATTAAAAAAGCACTCCCCGATACAGTCACTTCGTTCCTAACGGGGCAGGCAAGACGGTTCCTACCTAACCGAACTTCTCCTTGAAAAAGGCTATCAAGTTCACGGCATTATCCGCCGAGCCTCAACATTCAACACAAAGAGAATCGATCATCTATAAAAAGATCTTCACAATAAAAAATGATAGGATGTACCTCCATAATTGAGATATAAATAATTTGAACAGTTTAATTAATCTATGATAAAGGTAAAGCAGAATTTTGATTTTCATGTCCACACTAATGCCTCCGATGGATCCTATGATCCGGGGGAACTTGTGAAATACGTTGCGGAACAGGGACTAAATACTATCGCGATAACAGACCATGACACTGTCAGCGGTGTTGAAAAGGCGCTTCAGGCAGGCAAAACTTTTAGCGTTACCGTAATCCCCGGAGTTGAAATTAGCGTGGATTATTCTCCCGGCACAATGCATATTTGCGGGTATTTTATTGATATTAATAACGATATTTTGAATAGTGGATTAGACTTTGTACAAAAAGCAAGGAAAGAGAGAAATCCACAAATAATTAAAAAGCTAAATGATGCCGGCATAGATATTACGCTGGATGAAGTAAAGCAAATTGCGGGACCTGATCAGGTCGGCAGACCTCATTTTGCAAAAGTATTACTGGAGAAAGGCATAGTAAAAAGTACAAAGGAAGCCTTTACCAAATACCTTGCGAAAGGCGCATCCTGCTATGTTGACAAGAAACGCCTGAAGATTGATGAAGCGGTACAGATGATCAGGAAAGCCGGAGGAGTTGTGGTATTGGCTCACCCTGTTCAGTTAAAAATGAAGGATACTGAAGATTACAGGAAATTATTTGCCGAATTAAAAAAATCAGGTATCGATGGAATAGAGGCTTATTCAAGTTATAATACAGAAAAAGAAAATATTTTCTTTACTAAGCTGGCGGAAGAATTTGGATTTATTATAACCGGCGGAAGCGATTTTCACGGGGAAACCAAACCCGGTATTTCTCCCGGACAGCTGGGAAATGAAGTTGATATTAATATAGATGCCCTACTGAAAGAAATGCGAAACATCAGTAAAAATCGTCGAAATGGAAGAAATAATAACTGATTGAATAACAGGAAGTTCTAACTTTTTACAAAACAGATGCTAGAATTTGAATTTATATACACGGTAGCGCTGCTTGTACTGATGACGATATTTCTCGTTAAGGAGTATATCGAAGCAGACCTGGTAATATTTTCATCATTGCTTTTACTTATTGCCGGCGGGGTGATCACTCCTAAAGAGGCTTTTACCGGATTTTCTAACCACGGTATGCTCACGGTTTGCTTTCTGTTTATTATTGCGGCAGCCCTCTATAAAACAGGCGTTCTTAACCAATTGGGAAAAGTAATCCTTGGAAACGAAGGCTCAATATCGAAGAAGCTTTTCCGCCTTCTTCCACCGGTATCAGCTGTCTCAGCCTTTTTTAACAATACGCCGATTGTGGCGATGATGATTCCGGTTGTCCGCTCCTGGGCGCGAAAAAACAATTATTCCGTTTCTAAATTTCTGATTCCGCTCTCCTATGCCGCGATCTTAGGCGGAACATGCACTTTGATCGGGACAAGCACAAACCTTGTAGTGCATGGTTTGATGCTGGAAAATGGAATGGAAGGCTTGTCTTTTTTTGAAATTTCCAAAACCAGTGTACCTGTTGCTGTGATTGGCATAATTATCATTGCTTTATTCGGACACCGGCTGCTGCCGGAAAGGAAAGAACCTATCGTCGAACTTGGAGAGGAAACACGAGAGTTTGTCATTGCAATGAAAGTAGAATCCAATTATCCGAATATAGGTAAATCCGTTGAGGAAGCGGGTCTGAGGCATTTGAAGGGATTGTTTCTTTTCCAGATAGAACGTAATAATAAAATACTGGTCCCAATTACCCACGATGATATAATTTATGAAAATGACAGACTTTTCTTTACAGGATTGCCGGAAACAATAGTAGAATTACAGAAGACTCCGGGACTCTGTTTACTCAAGGAAGCAAGCATTAACCTGAAGAACTATGATTCAGATGATCTCGGGACTTTTGAAGTGGTAATTTCGCCGAATTCCCCGTTGATCGGCAGGAATGTCAGGGAAAGCAATATCAGGGAAAGATATAACGCGGTTATTATTGCTATTCATCGCAGCGCTGAACGAATTAAGATGAAAATCGGGGATGTGGTTTTACAGTCAGGTGATACACTGCTGATTTTGGCGAAACGTGATTTTTTAAAACGCTGGTATCATTCAAAAGATTTTTTCCTGGTTTCAAAATCCGCTGAAATACCATCAAAACCCAGATGGTATTCTATATTTTCATTATCTGTTCTGGGAATTATGATCGTGCTCATGGCGTCGAATACCATACCCATTCTTGTTACGGTTGCAATTGCCGCCGTTATTTTGATCTTATCCGGATGTATATCATCACGGGACGCGATAGAAAGCATCGACTGGAAAGTGCTGCTTATCATTGCCTCGGCTTTCGGTATTGCCAGAGGATTGGATAATTCGGGCGTAGCCTATTTTATTGCCAATAAGCTTATTCATTTTCTTGGACCATTAGGTCTGCTGGGAATATTGGCGGGCATCTACTTTTTGACGAGCTTTTATACGGAAGTTATCACAAATAATGCAGCCGCTGCGCTGATGTTTCCAATTGCCCTGTCCACGGCAAAACAAGCCGGAATAGAACCATTGCCTCTGTTTATTGCAATAGCTATAGCAGCATCGGCAAGCTTTGCAACGCCCATTGGCTATCAGACTAACCTGATGGTCTATGGACCCGGCGGGTATAAATTCAAAGACTTTCTAAAAATCGGTATTCCCATGAATATTTTAATTGGAATAATGGTAATCACGATCATCTACTTTATATATTTTGCATAGAATTTATAAAATAATAGCCACAAGGACTCCAAGGCACAAAGTGTTTAAAGATGAGATATTAACACCTTGCTTTAGCGAGGTGGAAGAAGAATGGTACCACTAATAGGAATAACCGTTTCAACGGTTACTCGGGGAGAAGTTTTGGGTGCAGAACCCCGATAAATCGCATAGGCGTCAGCTTAAGGATTAGATAGTTATTTGAACTATTATTTAACACCAAATATGTTGATGAAATTAACC
>JABMRT010000178.1 GCA_013202295.1 Candidatus Zhuqueibacterota bacterium | reverse complement strand
GATGGTACTGCTCGGGAGACTGTGTGGGAGAGTAGGACGTTGCCGGGATTAAATTTAAGTCCCACTCTGATTCTCAGAGTGGGACTTTTTTTATGAGACAAAATAGAATTGAATCTTGTATATTAGAAAAGAAGTCCAACTTTCTGTTGAACTAATTATAATAATTTTATAGAGAAATAAGGTTAGAATGAAAAGAAAACCCAACATCAGAAATATTGCCATTATCGCGCATGTCGATCATGGGAAAACCACATTGCTTGATGCCATGCTTCATCAAAGCGGTGTCTTTCGTGATAATCAACATGTTCAGGAACGCGTTATGGATTCTATGGATCTTGAGCGTGAACGTGGCATTACAATCATGGCAAAAAACACAGCGGTCTGGTATAAGGATATAAAAATAAACATAATTGATACTCCCGGTCATGCAGATTTTGGCGGTGAAGTAGAGCGAAGTCTAAATCTTGTGGATGGTGTTTTACTTCTGGTCGATGCGAGTGAAGGTCCATTGCCTCAGACACGATTTGTGGTTCAAAAAGCATTGGGAAAAAATTTACCTGTGATTCTGGTTATCAATAAAATAGATCGAAGTGATGCGCGAATTGAGGAAGTGATCAACGAAGTTTATGATTTGTTTATTGATCTGAATGCGAACGAAGAACAGATTGAATTTCCTGTTTTATATACAAATGCAAAAGCCGGCGTGGCCTATCAAGATTTAAAAGCAGATTCTCAGGATTTGCGTCCTTTGTTTGAATCAATTTTAGAGCGAATTCCCGGACCCGAGTCGGACGATCATAAAATCACACAATTTTTAATTACTAATCTGGATTATGATTCGTATGTAGGACAAATTGGTATAGGTCGGCTTTTTAACGGCAGACTGGCCATGAATAAAGATTATGCGCTTTGTGAAAGTGATCGTATTCGCAAACCCGTGCGTTTGGCTGCTTTGTATACATTTGATGGATTGAAAAAGATTTTAACCGAATCCGTTGAAGCCGGAGATATTGTGGCGATTGCCGGAATAGATTCTATGCATATCGGGGATACACTTTCGGAAATGGAAAACCCTTCTCCTTTACCCAGAATCATGGTAGATGAGCCCACAGTCTCAATGCTTTTTTATGTGAATAATTCTCCCTTTGCCGGTAAAGAAGGCCAGTTTCTCACTAGCCGTCATATCAGAGAACGTCTGGACCGTGAGATATTGGGCAACGTGGCCATACAGATTAAATCCACAAATCGTGCAGATGCGTTTGAAGTTTGTGGAAGAGGTGAGCTTCAACTTGCCGTGCTGATCGAAACAATGCGTCGGGAGGGGTATGAATTTATGGTCTCAAAACCGACTGTGATTACTCGTGAGGAAAACGGGAAAACCATGGAACCTGTGGAGCGGGTTTATGTTGATGTTCCTGGCGAATTCATCGGGGTTATTACTGAAAAATTATCTACACGCAAAGGCCGGATGGTTAATATGCATACTATAGGATCAGGGCGTACTGATCTTGAATTTCTGATACCCTCTAGAGGATTAATCGGGTTTCGAACCCAATTTTTAACCGATACCAAAGGGGCTGGAATCATGCACAGTATAATGGAAAGTTATGAACCCTGGTTTGGTCCAATTCCCCAGCGAACCACAGGCGCCCTTGTGGCGGATCGAGCCGGAAAAGTTTCGTCTTATGCATGCCTTTCAATGACAGATCGCGGAGAATTATTTGTTTCACCAAATATAGAAGTTTATGCGGGTATGGTCGTGGGTGAGCGTAATCGTGAAGGCGATCTGGATGTCAATATTACCAAGGATAAGAAGCTCACAAATATGCGTAGTTCCACTGCCGAAGCCACTGTGACTTTACGTCCACCAAGACCTTTGTCTCTTGATCAGGCCATTGAATTTATCGCCGAGGATGAACTGGTTGAAGTGACTCCTAAAGCCGAACGGCTTTGCAAGATGATTCTGGATCCTGTAACACGGGAAGTGCAGCGCAAGCGGAATCGAAAAATGTCATTGGATTCTGAGTAACAAAAATACATGGTAGTCCATTTATATAAATGGACTACCACGTATGCTATGATTTATAAATTACTTCTATCAATATTCAATCTCAGGCCCATAGAGATTGCTAATTCTTTTGATTCAACTAAGATGCCTGCAATTGTTAACCAATCCGTCGGGAGCCATGCAAGTCCGGGATGAAAACTTAATCCATCATAGCTTAAAAATGGACTCCATTGTTCTGTAATAGTCAAAGTGAGTCCAGCCAGCCCATACTGTTTTTCATATTCAGGCATCAGAGTGGCAACTCCCGCAGAGACGCGCGCAGAAAACATTTCATTGAATTCCCAAGACTTTGTCAATTGTAAAAACAAAGATTGATCACTGCGACCTGTTTGCACACTCCCTGTTCCTAAGATTATTGCAGGCCTCCAACCTTCTTCAGATTCCTGAACTGGTTGTAAACGTGCGTTCCAAATAAATTTATCATTTTCAACAGTATATCCAACCCCAAGGTCAAGCCATGATGTCACACCGCCACGGATATTGAAAACACCTGTTTCCTCTTCTCCGTTGGGTATATAAAGAAAGGATGGAATCACCGTGCCCGGAGAAACCAGGGCGCCTGTACTGCTTCCTGAGCCGGAACAAACCGGACAGCCAGGCCCGCATTCTTGTGCATAACTTGCTAATGGCAATATCATTAAAAGAATTGATAATATGCCAATTACTCTTTTATAAATCATGAACATCACCTGATGGTTTAATTATTAATGATTTTTTAACGCACGATTGCGTTCCAACAATCCATACAATACTGGAAGTACGATAAGTGTTAATAGTGTGGAAAAGAACAATCCGAACATAATGACCAAAGCGAGCGGTTTCTGGATTTCAGAACCGCTGGCATTGCGCAAGACGAGCGGGAGTAATCCCAGCATCGTGGTAAATGAAGTGAGCAGTACTGGCCGGATTTTATTTCGTCCGGCCTGAAGGATCGCATCCTCCATCTCCATCCCTGAATCTCTTTTCTTGTTTATATGGGTGACAAGCACGATGCCGTCCTGCACGGCTATGCCGATGAGTGCGATAAATCCCACAATCGAGGGTACAGAGAGCGTATTCCCGGAGATCAAGAGGATCAGCATGCCACCGACCAGCGCAAGTGGAATGTTGATCAGGATGAGTAGCGCCTGCCGAAGGGAGCGGAAACTGATCACGAGCAATGAAAAAACCATAATGATGGTCAGAAGCACCACGAGTGTGAGCTGCCGCATGGCACGGATCTGATTTTCATACGTGCCGCCGAAGGTGACAAAATATCCCTCGGGCATGTCCATCAAACCGATTTCAGTTTTAATATCGCGAACGACCCGGCCCATGTCACGGCCCGTAACGTTACATTGCACGACACCGCGGCGCAGGGCATTCTCGCGGCGGATGACATTGGGTCCCTGATCTTCCCGGATATCGGCCACGGCGCTCAGCGGCAGACGGAATCCTTCTTTGGTTTCGATGAGCAGATTGCGAATGGTTTCGGGATCATTTCGATACGGCTCGAGATAGCGTACAAATACATCCGTACGTTTGTGGGTCTGAATCCATTCGGTGGCGACCTTGCCATTCAATGCGATTTCAATGAGTTCCGAAACTTCTTTAATCGACAATCCATATCGAGCAAGCGCGGGGCGATTCATTTGAATTGTAAGCTGAGGCTGTCCGGCTCCCTGTTCGATTTGTAGATCGGTAACACCCTCAATCTCGGACATGTGTGATTTGATTTGCTTGGCAATCTCTTGAATTTCACCCAGGCTTTCGCCAAAAATTTTGACGGCAATGGTCGAACGGATGCCTGTGGCCACGTGATTGATCCGATGTTGAAGGGGTGCGTTGATTTGAACGAACACACCCGGGATGTCCGATGTAACACGGCGGATATCCTGCTTGATCTCTTCAATCGATCGAGATCGATTTTCTTTTGGCACAAGTACACAATTAGCGTGTGTGAGGTTCACTGGTGCTGTGTGCTCCGCACCTCGGGCCTTGCCTGTGGCCCGCACCATACGTTCGACATCGGGCAGTCCGGCGATACTGCGTGAAACCAGTGTGGCGATGCGGCTTGATTCTTCAAGCGATGCCTCGGGTGGAAGCTGAATGTCCACGAGCAGTGCAGACTCATCCATTTCAGGCATAAATTCCGATCCCACAAAAAATGCGGAAAGGACTCCTGCGACGATGATGAATGCCGAAATTAAAAACAGTGCGCGCGGTTTTGCGAGCGCCGATTTCAGCAGTGGTGCATATCCCTTTTTTAAATGGGACAGAAGCCATCCGTCTTTACACGCATCTGGACGTTCTCTGAAAATGAGTGAAGTCAGTACCGGAGTCAAGGTCAGGGAAATGAGGAGCGATCCCAATACAGCGGCTGAAACCGCGATGGTCAACGGTATGAACATGCGGCCTTCGATACCCTGCAGAGTGAAAATAGGGGCGAATACAGCCAGCAGAATCACGATGGCATAAAAAATAGGACGGCCAACTTCTTTGGCCCCGTTCAGTACGGCACCCTTAAAATCAGAATCACAATCCTGCAAATGGCGGAAGATGTTTTCAGTCATAATGATGGATGAATCGACAATCATGCCGAGACCAATGGCCAAACCGCCCAATGTCATGATGTTGAGTGAAAGATTGAACAACCTAAAAAAGATGAATGCGAACACGGCGGATAGTGGGATGACAACTGCAACGATGAGTGTACTGCGTACGTTGTTCAGGAAGAGATAAAGAATGAGGATTACAAAAACGGCGCCGAGCAGGATGGAACTCGATACATTCCGGATGGACTTGGTAATCATGTCCAACTGATTATAAAACGTTTGAATGGTCCATCCTTCCGGCAACTCTGACTTCACATCATCGAGCACTTCTTCTACGCCTTGAATGGTTTTCATCACATTCGCGTTGTACTGATTCTGAACGGTCACGATGATCACTTCCTCGCCGCTCTCTCCAGCTGTCCCCCGACGGATGTAGGGGCCAAACTCAACATCCGCGATTTCATTGATTGTGATTGGAATGCCTTTCACAGACTTGAGTACGATCTGTCTGACATCATTGATTGAGGCGATCCGGCCGAGACCGCGAATAATTTGTTCCTCAGCGCCCTTGTCCAGAAATCCACCAGATGCGTTGATGTTGTTTTCCTTTAATGCGGTAACCACTTCTTCCGCATGGATGCCAAAATTCAACATCCTGTTCGGGTCGATGAGCACTTGCACCTGCCGGATGAGTCCACCCATGGTGACGACATTGGAGACGCCGGGCACTGTTTGCAGACGGGGTTTCAGTTCCCAGTCTGCGAATTCGCGCATGTCATAGAGATTTCCGCCTTGAATTGTAAACTCAATAGCGTCGGCGAACATGGAAGAGATGGGTCCAATAAAGGGCGCGTCGGATTCATCCGGCAGTGACTGCGCGATCATTTGGAGTTTTTCAGAGACCAGTTGACGTGCGAAATAGATGTCCGTGCCATATTCAAATTCCACAGTCACTTTTGATAGACCCAGCGTTGAATTGGAACGTACACGCTTGACGTAGGGCAAGGCGCGCATGGCCGATTCCACCGGAAACGTAATGAGGGTTTCTACATCTTCAGGCGCGGTGCCGTGGCTTTCAGTCATGATGTTGACGACCGGTGCGTTCAGGTCAGGATAGACATCCACGGGCAGATCGATGAAGGATTTAATGCCGAGTCCGAACAGGATGAGCGTCAAAATGATGATGATGACCCGGTTCTGAATGGCGTATTCAATTAAGCGATTTATCATGAATTAAACTCCATGAATTCTATAATGGATGATTGAGTTTTAAATAGCGGAGAAAAGACTCCATGTGCTCGTGTGCTCCGTGGTTGAATATCAATGAACATGTCCCGCATGAGGATCGACGGTAGACATCCGTGCCTGGGATTTGAGCTGATATCCTCCCTGAATCACAACCTGATCGCCGAGTTCCAAACCTTTCGTTACTTCGATAAATTTACCATCCGCAACACCTGTTTCAACGTTGTGTCGATGGTAGTCTTCGGGTTCTTTCACGAAGACGAACTTCACACCGGCATCCTCCAAAATTGCAGATTCGGGAACAACCATGGTGTCTTTCGTCCGTTCGATCACAATGCGTGCTGTTGTGAACATACCGGGTTTGAGTTTGTGATCCTCATTGGCGATTTTAGCCAGAACATGCACGGTTCTCTTCAGCGGATCTACCTTGTTACCAATGTGAAAGATGCGGCCTTCCAGTTCCGCTTGATTTGAGTTGAAATTGGATAGTTTGATGATTTGTCGTTCTTTGACTCTATCCAGATCTTTTTCAAATAATTCAGCTTCGAGCCAGACCGTATTCATGTCAATGATTTCAAACAGGTCTGATCCCGCATCAACTTTTTGCCCGATGCTGGCATTGCGGCTGGTGACAATTCCAGCAATGGGCGCGGTGATGTGCAGCGTGGAACCGACTGCGTCGGAATGCTCAGTGGGCGGATCGTCAATGTCCTTTGCTGAAATACCAAGAGCCTGAAGACTGGATTTTGCAAAATTGAAATTCACCTCCGCTACTCTCATTTTGAGCTGGGCTTCTTCGAAGGATTTCTCTGAGATAATTTTTTCCTGAACCAACTCCTGTTTGCGTCTGAACTGTTGCTGCTCAATTTTCAGTTCAGCTGTGGCTTTGTCATACTCGGCCCGTTTGATGCCGAGTTCCGGACTGGTCAGACAAGCCAGTACAGTTCCTCTTTCCACAACATCGCCGTCCCTGACAAATACACAGTTCACACTGGCTTCAATGAAAGGACTAATTACGGCCTTCCGATCCGGATCGGCAATAATCTGTCCGGGAATGGTGAGTGTACGATCCAATGAGCGTCTTTCAACGGGCGCGGTTTGGAGTCCAATCAGTTCCTCCCAGTTCGAATCGGTAGTGATCAATCCTGCCTCATCGTAGTCGTCATGCTCATCACCTTCAGAAGTATGATCTTGGTTCAATTCAGAATCTTCATGATCATGTTCCGCTTCTTCTGCGTGGTTGTGCTCAGTTTCAATAGGTGCATGATTGTGATCATCATTGTCATCTACTTCAGAAGTATGGTCGTGATCAGATTGTATTTCCTCCGTATGGTTATGATCGCTTTCACTTTCGGTGTGGATATGGTCATGTTGTGCTGGCTCACTGCATCCTGTGACAACCATCAAGATGAAAGTGATATAGAGTAGTGTGCTCAATATTTTCATTTTATCTTCCCAGTGATTTTAGTTATGGTCAGGGTGGTCATGTGTGTCTCCATGAATTTCGATTTCAGAAGTATCATCATGTTTTTGATCATGTTCCATTTCACTTTCGGAATGATCATGTGCATCATCATGCCCATGAAGATGCACAGGTTCGGGACTGCTTTGTGCATGACTGTGAGCATGATCCGCTTTCAATGAAGAATTGCTATTGTGAGACAAGTCCGGTGCTTCTGAGGTGTGCACTTGCCCATGATCATGATTGTGGTTATCGGTTGGACCTTTAAATTGAAGCAGAACGAGTACAATCATTCCAATGCCAATGATTACAAGTATCAGTCGTATCCATTTTTTTATAGTCATTTTGTGCCTCCCGTATTAAATAAATCGGTGCTGATCATCGCACGGCCGGTTGCTGTTTCCAAATCAAAGAGTGAAACGTAATAATCATTGAGTGCATTTGTGTATTCAGTACGAATCTGGCTGAGCGTTCTGAGCGCTTCGGTCAGATCGAGATAGGACATTTCGCCCGCTTCATAACTTCGCGTGGCGATGCGCACGAGTTCGTCTGCTTCCCGCAACGCAGATTTTTGCATGGTTTCCACCTGCTCTCGCGCGGTGTCAAATGCGGTTCTGGCTTCTGCGATTTGAAGATGTTGTTTGTTTTGCTGAAGCACGCGAAACCAGCTGCTCGATTCGGCGCGATGTCCGGCTTCGCGGATTTTACCCTGGCCGCCGAACAGGCCCCAGAAAGGAAATGACAGTCCGATTTCACCGCCTCGATATTCTGCCGGATTGGCCTCTGGAATATCAATCCTGAACGCACGGATTTCAACTTTCGGAAGCAGATCGAGCCAGGCAAGCGTCCTGTCCGCCGCAGCCTGCTTTTCTTGAAAACGGGCTTGCTGAACAAGAGGGTGCTCCGAAGAGGATGCTTCATCCCATTCAAAAATCACAGGATGATACTCCAATTGACCAGTGATGGTGAATGGTTCCGTGTTCTGCCATCCGATCAGGAAAGCCAAATTCTGGAGAGCGAGATCGTATTCCCGTTGAATCCGCGAGACTTTATTCGCCACAGAATGACGGTCGACCGATAACTTCAGAGAATCGTAAGGAGCAGTTTCTCCGGCAAGCACACGGAATCGTGCTTTTTGTAACATCTCTTCGGTGAGATCCTGAATCTCAAAAAGATTGATTTGCTTGGTTCTGATTGCCAGAATGTGGACAAATTGTTTCTTGATCCGGCTGGTTAATTCGCTTCGTGTCCAGTCCAGCATTGCACGCTGCTGGTTTGCAGCAGCACGTGCTTTACTTCCATGGAACCAGTAGGCCAGGGGGAAGTCGAATTCCTGGGCGAATCCGATCTTGCGTTCGTTATAATCGTTTGCCCAGTTCCCGCTCACCGGCACGCCTTCTACCTCTGCGAATATCCGAGGCGAATCTGGTGAGATGGCTGCCCAGAATCCGGCCTGTTCTGCTTTGAACAGCGACGTTTGTGCTCGAAGTTCCGGATTGTGTAACAGTGCCTGTTCAATGGCCGTGTCCATGGAAATGGGTGTCTGCCCCTGAATTGCTGTGAATGACAGAAAAAATCCTGCTGCGTATAAATAGAAATGTTTGATCATAGAAATTCTCCGATCAATGACATCTTGGCGGATCAAATTGAACGATGATCCATTAAGAAAAGATGCTAAAATAAGGTTGAGATGAATCAGCTTAAAGGGGGATAATAAACGAATGGAATCCATTCAAATGTATAGTTTGACTGTGAGGTAATAGTTCTAGCAGTGAAATAAAGATCAAAGGATGTCAAGAGACAGTCATGGATGGCAACAGTATGTCCCATACAATCACATCGGCATTTGGAATGAGTTTCATGATGATCACAATTTTCATCTTTATCCTCATGCTGCTGTTGGATGACGTGTAGAAAAGTATGATCACTGTTTAGAAATTTGGCTTCATTATGTGAATGACCACACCAGCCGAAACCACTGATCATTATTTTCAGGATTAAAAGAATGGGAAGAATTTTTTTAATGATTTGAGCCATTGCTAACCAGTTTTATTTCCACATCACGATTCAATATAATCAATAAATTAAATGAATAAAAGCATTCATTTGTTCCCTCATGGCCTGTCAGGTTAGGGTAAACAACTTTTTGCTGTCTTTCCATTTGCTTTTCCCTGAATTTACGTTTACATTCAAAAAGCAACTGCACCTATTGTTTTTACATCTGTTTTTATTTATTTTACACACTGATCGTCCGGTTCTAAATGTTTATATATCAGAAATTTGGATTTTACAGCTGATAATTGTTATGATAATTGAGGCATAAAAACATGAATTGGGCAAATGCTAACCATAGCAACCGCTTCATAGGTTGCTGGAAGGGGATCTTGCGAAGTTATGCTCGACCATAAATCCTTAAGAAACTGGTTTTGGTAGGGACTTTGGCTAAAACACCAATACCAACGGGTGACAAGGCTCGAGAAGCAATCGATGCTTTGAGGGGCTATGTTTATCAAATATATCAATCGGCTGTCGCGTTGATAGAACTTGAACCTGAAGAGACCCTCTTCTTAGAAGTGGCGGAAGACTATGCAATCATCGCAGCTGATGCATTGAAAGCCGTTCAGGTTAAAGAAACAGCACATAATGTAACAATTAATTCCGTAGATATTGTCGCCTCAATTGATAGTTTTGTTGATCTGCGACAAAAGAATCCCGATCTCCAAGTCAGACTGCGCCATCTCACCACGTCAAGGATAGGGAAAGAGAAGTCCGCTGAACACCGAATTGGCGACACACCAACATTGGAAGCTTGGAGGAGGCTATCAAAAACAGGTGACCTCGGACCTCTTAGAAAAATTCTCGACGCTTCAAAACTCTCGGAACAAACTATAAACTACATCCGCAAACTCGATGATACAGAATTCAGGGAGGAATTTTTAAAACGAATTCACTTCGACTGCGGCACACTCGACTCAAGATTTCTCGAGCGCCAATTGCGTTCGAAGCTGTTAAAACTAGTGATAGAGCGAGGAGGTGTAAACTCACAGGTTGACGGCTGCCTTAGTAGTATTCTCATCACTCTTTTGCACAAGGCTACACAAAAGCAAGATCGTTCTGTCGATAGACACACGCTGGAAAAGTTACTTGAGAGAGCTACACAAATCCCGGTTAACCGCGCTCAATTTGAGAGGCATAACCAACTTATCAGCAAAGCGCTAGCATTAGCTGTTCCACAAACCACAAATCTTGTTGCTACGAGGCTAGCAGAGCCGAGATCCATCGATGAGGTGCCATTACCTGTGGCATTAGCCAGTCGGACTATTCAGATAGACAGCATAGTTTCTTCACTTTCCCAATACGGTATAAGTTGGATTTATGGGGCCGCTGGTGTTGGCAAGACCATAGGCGCCAAGATCGCGGCTAAGCAATTAGCAGGTAATTGGTCTAGTATCAACTTGAGAGGTCTCAACGCAGATCAAGTAGATTCGGTGCTCTCAGGTGCCATCGAGATCCTCTCAGAAAAAGATATCGATGGACTCCTCGTAGATGACCTTGAATGCCCATTCGAACCACACATCGTCGATATTTTATTGTATTTGCAAGTCATATGTGACCGTTCGGACCTACTTCTTATCTTTATCTCTCCTAGAGTGCCAAGTCCCGACTTCCTGTTCTCTGCTAAACTACCAGAATCTATCGAGCAAAAGTTCGAAGAATTCTCAGAACAGGACCTAAAGGAGATATTGGCTGTTTTAGATGTACTTGACATAAACTGGGTAAAATACATCTACCTTGTGTCGGGAGGCGGGCACCCCCAACTCGCTATTGCAGCAATCCAGAGCATGCAAAATAATGGTTGGGATATTAACGAGTATAGAACCAAAAAAACCTTGCTCGGTCAAAACACTGCGGTTGAACAAGTACGATCAAGAACAAGGGAAAGGCTTTTAAATGAAATGCCTGAAGGTGGTCGGAAACTACTCGAACGGTTGTCACTTAAGTCTGGAAGCTTTCGACGGAGTTTCGTCTTAGACATGGCGCAAGTAGTGCCCGCAGTGCCTGATGGTAGTATAGTCTTCGAACGATTGATTGGCTCATGGGTGGACCAGCAGGAGCTAGATCGGTTCGCTTTGTCCCCGCTTCTGTCAAACTATGCAGTCAAGACGCTGACTGATGAGCAAAAACGAGAGATAAACTTTGAAATAGCTAAATCTCTTACCAAGGGGCGACTGCTTAATCCCTTCGAAGCTAATTCTGCATTAATAGCCGCGTTGTTTGGAAAAAATACTGAGGTTATCATCCGTTTATGCATGCCTGTGTTAGGGATGGGCCACAATGATATGAAGATGATCGCGCCACATCTAATGATGTTTACTCTCATGAGAACTGATGTTTTTGCCTATGAGGATGACCCAGCTGTCAGTCAGATGTTGCGTGGTGCACAGCTTCTTTTAGTCTGCCAGGAGGAAACAACAAGAAAGCAGGTGAAAGTACTACTTGATCGTTTTGAAGAAGAAAGTGACCGTGTCAAGAACAAATTAATTAGCTCCTCCATGTCTTTATTGGTCTATGCAAAACTTTTACTCTCTGAACCTAAATTTGGTGCACTTCCACATTTTTTAGATTTGGTACAAAAACTAGATAGGCTGCTTGAAAATAAGGACAAACACTTTCCCTCAGAATTCATGGAAAAATTGGCCATTCGGGAAATAGATAGTGTTCCAACTGTGGGGTTCATGTTTCTAAACCAAGTAAAGCAAATTAAACTGATTAATGAGTTACTTCCCACTTTCGAGTTTCTAGATTCATGTGGGCAGGAACTTCGTCAAAAGTTGTTGAAACCTTTCAGTAATCCCGATTATAAAATGGATTTTCTTGTGTCGGGCGCGTGGCTGAGTGAATATAACACAAACACGATTGATCCTCCCAGTCATTCCAAAGTTTTTGCTCGACTGGAAGAATTTGCTAAATCTTGGGATTTTATAGACCTGGCTGTATGTTGCAGGAAATATCACGCAATCATCATCGATGAAAACGGAAGCGACAAAGATCAGGCGTTGCTGATACTAGATGAAGGGATGAAACTTTACGGTGAGACTAATTCGGAACTCGTAAGAGAAAAAGCCAAAGTTCTCTATAGGGCTGAAGACCATAAGGGGAGCCTAGAGCTGTCAAAAGCATTGATTGAAGGGGACGCCCCACTTAGCATAACCGAGAAGGCTTTCCTTGGCCGCGATGCTGCTATCAGTGCTGAGAAACAAGGTGACTATGAAACAGCTAGGCGCTATTTCCTTTATGGGAGTAATGCTGCTGGTGATTGTAACATGCCAGATATGGTACCCATGAAGATCGGCTTGATGGCAGATGCAGCTTTAGCGAGTTGGCGCGCAGGGGATCGTGAAATTTGCCTAAGTGATTTTATAGCAGTTCTTCAAGCAATCAATAAAATCAATCCAAAAAGTTCTCTACGTTCTGCACACTGCCACACTTTAGTTCGTCACGTATTATTGTGGCTCAATCAAGATGTAACTGGTGAAAAACGGCTGCTTACAGATGGCGAGGAAATAACGATATGGCCTGGTGTTGTTAGCAATCCTGAACCTCATCCGGAAATTGGAGAGCGATACATCATTCCCATCGAAATGGCCTGGTATATGCTGGCGACCGTTGAGAACAATAGTTGCTTAGATGTTGGTGTAACAAAGAATTTGGAAACATTTTTACCAAAGGGCCCAGTTCTCGAAGGCCAGTTTTTACTTACGTCGTCAAAGATGAGAAAAGCCTTCACTTTGCTTGACATCGAGCTATTCGTTGTAGCATTGAGGGAGACTGTGGCTTATTTCGCATATGCTAAAGAGCAGGGAGACTTCAGAAAAAGCTTCGACTTAGAGAATGTGACCTACGGATCACTGCCTGTTCCAACGTCAGAGTCACAAGCCGATGCTTCTAACCTAACTGAGCTGTTAGTGCTATGCTATGCTTTTAATTGCATTTTCTTGGGAAGTATTGCGGAACTAGATCAGTTAATAGACACCCTGGAAAATGGCGATGGCTTCAAAGTTCGAAAGGAACTTTTAAATTCCTTGAGAGGGCACAATTCAATCTCAGACCACAACACCTCTATGGCGATGCTTTTATTCACGCATAGGCGTGCTATTGATCAGAACGTTGCACTATTACCTACACAGGTTTTCGAACTGGCATTTAAGGCCCTCCAAGTAGCAAGCCAGGCAGATAATATGCGGGTTGTGGCAAAGTCTGCTTTCACGTGGCTAAATACGAAGTGGATTTTTATCTTGGAACACCAGCGTTTTCTACTCAGGGGCGTTAATTTTCATGAAAAATTCATTAATCAAGTGCATAAGAGTGACGGCGAGTCATGGGTAGATAAGGTAGTTGACCTATTGCAAGCGATACTCCCAACAATGGCGTTCCAAAATGAAAGTCAATTGGGCCGTATACTAAACGACATACGAAAGGCAAAAAGCTGACTTGCACTCATGGGGTCTGAAGGCAAGCAGAAATATTATTCTCTGGTTCCCAAAATCTTTTTGGGAACCGGAATGTATATGAAACTTTGTTTCGAATAATCTGAATGATTAATCAGAAAATTGAATAGTTACATCATAATCCTGTTCGCAGAGGCTATGTTGAAAGTCCTGGAAATCATGATCGTCACGGACCAGAAAGTCCGTGATCATCAAACCCATCAGGCAAAAATTATTGATGAGAAATCCTCTTTTCCGCCACCCAAGCATACAATATCGGAACAACAAATGTCGTAAGAATCGCGAAGACCATGCCGCCAAAACTGGGAATAGCCATCGGCACCATCACATCCGCGCCGCGTCCTGTTGAAGTGAGTATCGGAATTAAAGCCAGCACAGTTGTGGCAGTGGTCATCATGGCGGGGCGGATGCGGCGGCTGCCGGCAAATACGGTGGCCTCTCGAATTTCGCGAACGGTCTCTGGATGTTTCTGCCCAAACCTTTGTTCAAGATAGGTACTGATCAGAACGCCGTCATCGGTGGCTATTCCAAAAAGAGCCAGAAAACCTACCCAAACAGCCACACTGAGATTCACCGGATGAATTTGGAAAATCGCCCTCAGTGATTCACCGATAAACGGCAGGTTCAAAAACCAGTCCTGACCGTATAGCCAAAGCATGACAAATCCACCCGACCAGGCAACAAAAATCCCTGAAAAAATAATCAGTGTGGTCGAAACTCTCTTGAATTGGAAATAGATAATGAGGAAAATGACCAATAGCGCCAGAGGCAGAATCATTTGCAGCGTTTTGGTCGCGCGGATTTGATTTTCGTAACTCCCGGCAAAGGTATAACTCACTCCCTCGGGTATGCTCAGTTCTCCGGTTTTAATCTTGTCATTAAGAAATCCCTTGGCTTGCTCCACCACATCCACTTCGGCCCAACCCTCCTTTTTATCAAAAAGAACATAACCCGTCAAAAAAGTGTCTTCACTTTTGATGACCTGCGGACCCCGGGTATAATGAATGGTGGCCAGTTGTCCAAGTGGGATTTGAACACCGCCGGGTCCGGGCACAAGTATGGATTCCAGAGATTCGATATTGTCTCTTAACTCACGCATATAGCGAACTCGAACAGGATAGCGCTCACGCCCCTCAACCGTGGTGGTGATCTGTTTGCCGCCAATGGCAGTTTCAATGATATTCTGCACCTGTCCAAGCAGGATGCCGTATCGTGCCACAGCTCGACGATCTATTTCTATTTCTAGATAAGGCTTGCCTACAATCCGATCAGCAATAACTGCTGAAGATTCAACCGCTGGAACTTGTTTCAGGAGACGCTCCAGATCCAGACCGACTTTATCAATCGTCTCCAAGTCAGGGCCCTTCACCTTGATGCCGAGCGGTGCGCGCATACCGGACTGTAACATCACAATTCGGGCTGCAATGGGCTGCAATTTAGGTGCGGAAGTGGTTCCAGGCAGTTTAGCGACTTTGACCAGTTCGGCCCAGATGTCATCTGCTACCCGGATATGATCACGCCAGTTGCGGAAGGGTTTGCCGCGTTTATCTGGTATCAGTTCACCTTGTTCATCCCGGACAAAATTGCTCTCCCTGTCCACTTTGAATTTTAGACGATTTCCGGATTCATCCACAACGAATTCCGGTTTGATATTAATGACGGTCTCCACCATCGAAATAGGGGCAGGGTCAAGCGGCGTCTCAGCCCGTCCCAATTTACCAACCACTTGTTCCACTTCAGGTACTGAATAAAGAAGCTGATCCAGTTTCTGGAGCACATCCAAAGATTCTTCCATACCCGCATGGGGCATTGTTGTGGGCATGTAGAGATAGGAACCCTCATCCAGCGGGGGCATGAATTCTTTTCCCAATCCTGGGAAAGTGTGTTGCGCTGTCTGAAAAATTGGCGTCCTTTTAATGAAATTCGGCATCCATCCAAAAATTTGACCGAATCCCAGCCAGGCAAGCAGTCCGATTAATAACAGTATTCCAGGACCAAGCAGGGCTTTCCCTTTATGATCCAAAGCCCAACGAAGCAATGCCGGATAAATGCGTGTGAATCCGGTCAATAAGCCCATGACAATGGCGATGACTATCACTGTAAAAATCCAGTTCAGCACGGCGCCTTTGCCCACTCCGAGTGGAGACCAAGTCCCTGAAAGAATAGAGGCCACAATCAGGATAATGATCCAATTCACAACCATGGGAACACGATCTGTAATCCGGCCTGGCAGACGTTTTTTAATCCATGGAAAAATTCCTGCTACCAGGACAATGGTTCCGATCCACCAGGAGAATGTGAAGAACAGAACGACACCCAGCATGGCGATGGCTGCATATAATGCTTTCTTCAACCTGGCTGAACGCACTTTACTTCCATACAACAGATGGGCTAGGGGAGGGAGTACAGTGAGTGCCAGAATCACTGAGGAGATAAGCGCGAAAGTTTTGGTATAGGCAAGGGGCTTGAACAGTTTGCCTTCGGCTGCCTGCATGGTAAAGACGGGCACAAAGCTGACAATGGTGGTTGAGACTGCGGTCAAGACAGCGCCGCTCACTTCGGAGACTCCTCTGAAAATCACGTCCCGTTTGTTCTCAGATTCATCCGCCTCGTCAAGATGTTTGAGCATGTTTTCCGAAACCACGATGCCCATATCCACAATGGTTCCAATGGCAATGGCAATCCCCGAAAGTGACACAATATTGGCATCCACACCAAAAGATTTCATGCCGATAAAAACCAAAAGGACGGTCATGGGGAGCAGACTGGCGATGAGGGCGGAAGTTTTCAGATGCATAATCATGATCAGGATCACGATAATCGTGATTAATATTTTATCCCGCAAGGAGTGGTTGAGTGTGCCGAGGGTTTCGTGAATCAATCCGGTACGATCGTAGAACGGCACAATGGTTACTTTTGATGTGCGTCCGTCCGGCAGTATTTTCTCCGGCAATCCTGGGCTGATCTCATGGATTTTATCCTTGACATTTTTAATTGCTGCCAGCGGATTTCCCCCATACCGCACAACCACCACACCGCCGACCGTTTCGGCGCCCTCTTTATCCAGCGCGCCGCGCCGCATGGCCGGGCCCAAAACCACGTTGGCCACGTCTTTGACATAAATCGGCACATTGTCCTGCATTTTCACAACCGTGTATTCCACATCCTCCAGATTTTTAATGAATCCAATTCCCCGAACCACATATTCCACACGGTTAATTTCCATGGTTCGCGCACCCACATCGATGTTGGATGTTCGGACTGCATTGATAATCTCCCCGATGGATACACCGTGCTCACGCATGGCCGCCGGATCGACATCAATCTGATACTCTTTGACAAATCCACCCACCGATGCGACTTCGGATACGCCGTCCGCCGAGAGCAGGGCGTAACGCACAACCCAGTCCTGCGTGGATCGCAGCTCATCCAAATCCCACCCGCCGGTAGGATCACCGTTTTCATCACGACCCTCCAATGTATACCAGTAGATCTGACCGAGTGCAGTTGCATCGGGTCCAAGTGCTGGCGCGACACCGCCCGGCAAAGTGCCTGAAGGCAGTGAATTGAGCTTTTCAAGAATCCGGCTTCGGGAATCGTAGAAATCCGCTTTCTCTTTAAAGATGATGTAGATGGAGGAGAATCCAAACATGGAATAGGATCGGACGGTTTTAACATCCGGGATGCCGAGAAGGGCCACGGTCAGGGGGTAACTGATCTGATCTTCCACATCCTGGGGAGAGCGGCCCATCCATTTGGTGAACACAATTTGTTGGTTTTCACCAATATCGGGGATGGCGTCCACCGGAACAGGATTC